>JBOGDN010000258.1:0-4250 GCA_050742995.1 Stackebrandtia sp.
CCCCATGGCATCTTCGCGTCGCCCCTCGGGGCGGCGTTTCTTTTTGCCTAGAACCGTGAAGGCGGCGTGAAACTCTCGGGAAACCGGTCGGCGCCACTCTGTGCGCTCAATTGCTGCGAAGTGCCCGCCAAGCCCGGAGGAGTTCCCATGGGCGCCTACCTAGACCGGCTCGACAAGATGGTCGTCAACACCGTGTCGCCTACGCGTGTCGTGAAGGTGCGGATCGCGCGAAAGGAAGGCATTCGCGTGGATTTCGGAAGCCAGGGAGTGCGCGGTCTGAGCGCGGATCAGCTGGCCGACGAAGTCTCCAAGGCCGTTTCCGCCGCCCTCAAGGGCAGCGAAAAAGGAGCCGAAGCCGCACGCGTCGCGGCGCGCAAAGAGCGAGGCGCCGAAGTCGACGACAGCGACGAGACGCCCCGACCCCGCAATCCGAAGACCGCCGAGCGCCGCCGTCGGGCGCGACAGGCCGTCGAGAAGGTCCGCGTCCGCGCCGAGTCGGCCCACGGCATGACGGCGGCGGAATGGCGAGGCCGCTGCGACGTGAAGGTGCGCATCGCGCCGGAGGCGCTGACGCGGTTCGACGAGAACACGCTGTGCCGGGCCCTGAACGAAACCCTGGAAGCCGTGCGCAAAAAGCACTCCAACGCGCTCGTCGCGATCTTCAAAAAAGTCTATGAATTCGACCGTTTCGGAGAGAACGTGAAGGTGAAGCCATGACGATTTCAGGAGAGGAGCTCGGCGCGGAGCTGTATTTGCTGCGGCGAGCAGGACGCGAGTCGCTGCCCGAGGTGGCGGCGATATACGCGCAGTCCAGCAGACACGTTCACAACACCAGCTGGCAGGAGGAAGAGGCGTTCGACCAGGGACAGACCACCGAGTTCGAGGACATAGAAGACAGCCCGGTCGAAGAGGGCGCGTTCGAGGCCTCTGTTGACGACGCCGAAGTCCTCGGCGCCACGTACTCCAACTGGCGTGCGCTGCGCGATCAGCTGCAGTACTACATGGCGGACACCGCCACGTCCCTGGTCTCCGCCGGCGCCGCGCTCGAAGGGATCGCCGACGCGTTCGCCGCCACCGACGCCGCGGCCGCCGCCGAACTGGACCGCCAGAGCCAGGGCTTGGGGGAGGGACCGGTCGTGCCCGGGGTGAAGTACCCGGGAGACCCGCATGACACCGAAACCGAAGAGACGGAGATCCTCCCGGACGTCGACGTCGGTCCGTTCGACGTCGACCTCCCGGACTTGAGCGTCAAGGTCGAGCGGCCGATCGAAGAGCCCACTAACCCCCTGAACAGCTGAAAGGACCCCCGACATGCCGACGATCAGCGATTCCGACATCTCCTCCAAGGGTGCCGCGGTGCGCGACAAGGCCGTGGAGAAATGGATGGAGATGGAGGCGGGGTTCGCATTTCCGGAGATGGAAGGGGCGGTCCAAGACGCCTTCGCCTACATCGTCCCGTTGTTCGAGATGTACTCGCACCGCGATCCGGACCGTGTCGACGCCATGCGCGACTACCTCGCCGACACGCGCACGACCTTGGCGAATCCGGTCAGCGAAGGCATCGACACCGCCAAGGGCCAGATCGAAGACTGGCGCGGCGCCGCGGCCGAGAACTTCTGGGGCGACTATCTCGAGCCGTTCCCGCAGATCAACACCAACCAGCTGGCCTTCATCGACGTGCTCGACGCGTCTTTGCAGGGCGTGAAGTCCATGCTGGAGGAGTCTCGGAAGAACATCGTCGACATCGGCGACAACACGATCGACGCCCTTGACGGGCTCGAGGACGGCGGCGGCGGTTGGGGTCTTGCGCTGACCGTGGTGGCGGTCGTCGTGGGAGTGGTGGGCGCGGCCTTCACGGGGGGCACAAGTGCGGTGGCCGCGGTCAGTTTCGCCCTGGCTTCGGGCGCCGCGTCCATCGGCGCGAGCGTCGCCGCCATGGAGGAGCAGGAGATCCACGGCGAGGACGTCGAAGAGGTCGTCAACTCCATGGTCGAGGCGCACAACGATCTGTGGGAGATGAGGAACACCGTCGAAGAAGACCTCGCCGAACTGATCGGCCAGGACGTGGACATGACGCAGAGCAACCCGGACTACTTCCGTCCGCCGATCCCCGACATCGCCTCCTTCGGCGCTTCGGACGCGGGAAACCAGGAGATCCTGGAGGATTTCGAGCCCCCGGCGTGACGCGAATCCGGTCCAGCAAGCCCGCGACGACCGCGAAAGCGGTTGCCGCGGGCCTGCCTTCAGATGCGTGAAGGCCTGGTGAAACCCAGGGGAAACCACGCGGCGCCATGCTTTGCGCTGCAAGAACACGACATGTGTTCTCGACGATCAGAGGAGTCTCCATGGGCGCTTTCCTCGAGCGGCTTGACGGCGTGGCCGTCGAAAGCACCTCGCCCTGCGGCGCGGTGGTCGCCCGTTTCGCGCGGCGCGAGGGGATCACGCTCAAACTTGCCGACCACAAGCTGAGCGCCTTGAGCTCCGACGCGCTGTCCCGCGAGGTCACGGCCGCGTTGAGGGACGTGCTCGCCCAGGCCGACGAAGCCGTGCGACGCGCGCGCGAACCCGAGCGCGCCGACGCCGCGCCGGACGACCTCCGCCGTCAGCCCTCCGAGTCGGCGGCCGAACGCCGCCGGCGCTTCAAGGACGCCGTGTCGGCGGTCGACGTCGTCGGAGTCTCCGCCGGCGACCTCGTGCGCGTCAGCTGGCGCGGCGTTGTCGACGTCGACGTGCGGATCAAACCGGCCGCCATGTACCAGCTGAGCGCGCAGGAGCTGTGCGAGTCGCTGAACGCCGCGGTGGCGTCGGCGCGGATGCGGCGCGGGCTGGCCGCGGCCGGGATCTTCAGGAAGATGTTCGACGGTCTCAAGACAGCAGGACGGTGAACCAGTGACGGAATACGGCCAAGACCTCGGTCTTCAGCTTCCCTCGATCGCGGAGGCGTACGCCCAGGCCACCCGTCGCATCCGCGACGCCGGACGGCAGGAGGTCGGCACGCCGGCGTCCGGTCGCGTCGCCGGCGACGTCGAGACGGTCGACGCCGGCCCCGGCCAGGAGGCGACGGCGGCCTTCAGCGAGGCGCTCGGCCCGATTTATCCGAAATGGATAGCGCTTCGGGACGCGGTGCGCCGCAACCTCGCCACGACTTCCGGCAGCCTTGCGGTCGCGGGGCTCGCCCTCGACGGCGACGGCGTCGAGCTGCGACGTGAAGCGATCTCGGACTGAAGAGCAGGAGCCCGAGCATGCCCACGAGCGACGCCGCGATAGTCGCGAAAGGACGCGAAGTCCGCGACAAGGCCGTTGAGAAGTGGCTGGAGCTGGACGCCGGCTTCTGCGCCGCGTTCCCGGAGTTCGAATCCGCCGTCCGAGACGAGTTCGACGCCGTCGTCGCCCGATTCGAGCGCTACACCGGCCGCGACCCCGCGGGAATCCAGACCATGCGAGACCACCTCGTCAACACGGTCTCGACCTTCGGCGGCGTGGTCGCCGCCGACATCGACGCCCTTCACGACCGCACCGACGACTGGCTCGGGCCGGCAGGCGACGACATCGACACGTGGCTGTACCGGCTCGAGCAGGTCAACGGCAACCAGGTCTTCCTCATGGGCGTGCTGGAAAAGGCCCTCGAGATGACGCAGGCCCTGGTCGCCGGCTCCCGCGACGAGATCGTCTCCATCGGCGACGGCGCGCTCGCCGCGCTCGACGCCCTTGACGAGTCGGAAGACTCCGGCTTCTCCTTCGGCGCGGTGCTGGTGGCGGCCGTCCTCGTCGTCACGGGCGCCGTGGTCACCGTCGCCACGGCCGGCGCGGCCGCCCCGACCGTTGCCGCGTCCTTGACCGTCGCGGTCGCGGCGGTGAACTTCGGCGCGTCCGTGCAGGCCGAGGTCGACCGCAGGAACCTTCGGATCGCCGGGGGAGACGTCTTCGAGGTCCTCGAATCGATGAACGCGGCGATCGACGCGCTGCGGGAGATCACCTCGGACACCCAGGACCAGATCGCCGAGTGGATCGAGGAGGACATCGCCAAGGTCGAGCAGTTGCGGCATTGGTTCGTTCCCCCGTGTCCCGACGCGGCACGCGCGTAAACCCCCGCGGCGCGGCCGTTACCGGAAACCGGCGACGTAACGTCGCTGCCACGGCGTCTCCACGGCGTGCGCCGCGTAATGCCGCCGGACGTAGGCGACCGCCTCGTCGCCCGCCACGCCGTCCAGCACGGCCAGGCAGGCCAGCGCCGTGCCGGTGCGCCCGCG
>JBOGDN010000259.1:0-1575 GCA_050742995.1 Stackebrandtia sp.
ATGTGGCTGTCCGTCAACGCGTAGGCGATCTCGCGTCCGCGGCGCTCGCCGCGGACCACTCCGGCCGAGCGCAGCACGCGCAGGTGCTGCGAGATCAGCGGCTGGGGCGACTCCAACGAGTCGACGAGTTCGTGGACGCACATAGCGCCGGACGAAAGCTCGGTGACGATCGCGATCCTCACCGGCGCGGACAAGGCGCGTAGCAGCTCGCCGGCGGCTTGATAATCCGTCGTCGACGCGATGACGCCTCCCAGCTTCACTCTGCTTCTCTCTTCCGACGCGTAAAAAGTATCGCCTGTCGATATAGACGACGGCACACCGCAGCCGAATCGAGCGTGTCTCCCCTCCTTTTCTATCGCGTTCACGCCGCGTCGACGGGCGAGCGCGGCGCAGGCGTGGGCACGACGTGCTCGGCGACCATGAGCCGTCGCCGCGTCCCCGTCCACATCGCGCGTCCTAGAGCCACGACGACGAACAGGCCGACGGCGAGCAGCACGATGGCCGCTCCCGGCGGCACGTTCAACAGGCCCGCGGTGACGAATCCGGTTCCGGCGGCGGCGAATCCGGCCGCCATGGCCGCGTACATGGTGACGGCGAAGCCGCGGGTCACCTGCTGCACTGTCACCACCGGCACCACGAGCAGCGCGCTGACCAGCAGCAGCCCCACCGCCCGCATGGCCACCGAGACGGTCGCGGCCGTCGTGACAGCCAGCAGCAGGTTCAGCGCCTGCACCGGCAGCCCGGAGACGCGGGCGTGCTCTTCGTCGTGGCAGACCGCCGCCAGCCATCGCCGCAGCGCCAGCATGAGCGCGGCCACGACGGCGCCGAGTCCGCCGATGATCCACAGGTCGGCGGCGGTAGTGGTCAACAGGGAGCCGAAGAGGAACTCGTTGAGGCTGGCGACGGTCGCGCCGTCGACCAGGCCGGTGACGAAGACTCCCCCGGCGATGCCGCCGTAAAACAGCAGGGCGAGAGCGACGTCGCCGCTGGCCTTGCCTCGGCTGCGGATCAGCTCGACGGCCACCGCTCCGGCCGACGTCGCCGCCAGCGTCGTCCACAGCGGCGAGGCTCCGGTGAGGAAGCCGAACGCCACGCCGGTCAGCGCCACGTGTCCCAGCCCGTCGCCGATGAGCGCCATGCGTTTTTGCACCAGGAACACGCCGACGGCCGGCGCCACGGCGCCGACGATCAGCGCGCCGGCCATGGCGCGCAGCATGAAGTCGTAGCCGAAGATGTCCATCAGGCCGCGCTCCACAGCCCCGGCATCGCCGCGTCGCCGTGGACGTGCTCGCCCGAGGTGTCTCCAGTGCGCGGGGCGGGGCCGTCGTGCACGACACGCCCTTGCGACAGCACCACCGCGCGGTCGACGACGGCGGACAGCGGGCCGAGTTCGTGCGCGACCAGCAGGACGGCCGCGCCGTCGCGCAGTCGCCGGGACAGCAGGTCTGCCAGCAGCTCCTGGCTGTCGGCGTCGACTCCGGCCGTTGGCTCGTCGAGGACGAACAGGTCGGGCCGCGTGGCAAGCGCGCGGGCGATGAGCACTCGCTGCTGCTGTCCGCCCGACAGCGTGGACAC
>JBOGDN010000260.1:0-9008 GCA_050742995.1 Stackebrandtia sp.
GCGGTCGCTCGTGCCCGGCCTGCGGGTCCAGCTCATGTTCGGTCTCACCGAGTGCAAACGGGTCGCCATCCTGCCGCCGGACGGCGATCTGGAGCGGCCGGGCAGCTGCGGCCGTCCGCTTCAGGGCACCGAAGTGCTCGTGGTCGACGACGCCGGCCAGCCGCTGCCGGCCGGCGAGGTCGGCGAGCTGGTGGTGCGCGGACCGCACGTGATGAGCGGGTACTGGCGCCGCCCGGAGGCCACGGCGCAGCGGTTCGTCTACAAGGACGGCCTGTTTCCCCAGCTGCATACCGGCGATTACGGCTGGCTGGACGCCGACGGGTACCTGTACTTCGTGGGACGCCGCGACGACTTGTTCAAGTCGCGGGGCTTTCGCGTCAGCGCCGTCGAGGTCGAGGCGGCGGCGTGCCGGGTGCCCGGCGTTTCCCGCGCCGCGCTCTTGCCGCCGGGACCCGAACGCCCTTCCTCGACGCTGTTCGCGGCGACCGCGCTGTCACCCGAGGACGTGCTGCGCGGCATGCGCGACCAGCTGGAGGACTTCAAACTGCCCGACGCCTGTGTGGCGATGGACCGGCTGCCGCTCAACGGCAACGGCAAGGTCGACAAGCGGGCGCTGGCCGCGAGCTGCCAACCGGAGGTTGCGGATGCGCGTTGAGGACGTCGACATTCCCGCATACATATACGACCTGGCCGAGGTACGCCGCTCGTACGAGCGGCTGCGCGCCGCCCTGCCCCAGCCGTCTACTGTGTATTACTCCCTGAAAGCCAACCCCCACCCGGCCGTCACGGCGGCGTTGGGCGGGCTCGGCGCACACGCCGAGGTCTGCTCCAGCGGCGAGCTGGAGGTCGCCCTTGCGGCGGGGATCCGGCCCGACCAGGTCCTCTACACCGGACCGGGCAAGTCGCGGCGCGAGACGATCGTCGCGGTGGAAGCCGGCGTGCGCCGCTTCTCCGTGGACTCCCCGCGCGGTCTCGACGATCTGGACAAAGTCGCCGCCGCCTGCGGCGCCGAGCTGGAATGCCTGGTGCGCGTCAACGACGACCGCCCGACGCCGGGACAGGGGCTCACCATGACGGGCGTGGCCTCGCCTTTCGGCGCCGACGTCGGCTGGATCGAGGACGAACCCGCCCGATTCGCCGATCGCGACGGGGTCCGGGTGGTCGGTCTGCACCTGTACATGGGCTCCAACCTGGTGGACGAGGCCGCGCTGCTGGCCCAGTTCGCACAGTCGATCCAGACGGCGGCCCGCCTCGAGAAGGCGCTCGACGCGCGGTTCTCGGTCCTCGACCTGGGCGGCGGGTTCGGCGCTCCGTACGCGCGCGCCGGCGAGCTGCCCGTCATGCCGCACCTGGCGGAACGGCTCGCCGACATGCTCGACGAGGCCTTCGGCGGATGGCGCGACTCGGCGCCCGCCGTCTGGTTCGAGTCCGGGCGCTACCTGACCGCCACCTGCGGCAGGCTGGTCACCCGAGTGCTCGACGCGAAGCGCTCCAACGGGCGCTCGGTCGTGGTGCTCGAGTCGGGAATCAACCACCTCGGCGGCATGTCCGGGCTGCGTCGCCTGCCCCAGATCACGCCGACGCTCGTCGACGCCGAGTCCGGCGAAGCCGGCGAGCCGGTGTCCGACGCGATGGTCGCGGGGCCGTTGTGCACGCCGCTCGACCTGTGGGCCAGCCGGACGAGCGTCCCGCCGCTTGAGCCCGGCCAACTCGTAGAGGTGCCCAATGTGGGCGCATACGGACTTTCCGCCAGCCTGGTGAGCTTTCTCGGCCATCCGTTTCCGGCCGAGGTGATCGTCGACGACGGCCGGATCGTCGAGACCACCCGGCTCCGGCTGCTCCGGGAGCACGTTTCCGACAACGAGAAGGAATAACACAGTGGATACGACATTCACGACGATGTTGAAGCCGTTCCTGAAGTTCCTCGACGGCCAAGAGCTGACGCCCGACTCGAACCTGCCCGAGCTCGGCCTCGACTCGATGCAGGCCGTCGAGCTGCTCTTCGCCGTCGAGGACGAATTCGGCATCGAACTTCCCGACGACAAACTGACCGACTCCACGTTCGAGACGGCGGGCAGCCTGTGGGGCGCCATCGAACAGGTCCGCGCATGAGCGACGACGTGACCCGCGCGCCGGACGTCGACGCGGTGCTCGATGCGATCAGGCGACACCGCGCCCGCCACGACGCGGACGCCACGTTCCCGGTCGAGGCGCTGGACGCGATGCGCTCGGCCGGACTGCTCGGTCTGCTGGCGCCGGCCGAGCACGGCGGCGCGGGCGGCGACTCCGGCGACATGATCGACGTCGGGCAGCGGCTGGCCAGAGAGGACCTGTCGGCGGCGCTGATCTTCGTGATGCACTGCCAGCAGGTCGCGGCGCTGGTGCGCCACGCCCGCGGCCGGCTGCGCGAGGAGCTGCTGCCGCGGGTCGCGCGCGGCGAGGTGTACCTGGCGTCGGTGACCACCGAACGCGGCAAGGGCGGCCACCTGCTCAGCTCCGATTCGCCGCTGTCGGCCGACGACGCCGGATCGCTGTGGCTCGACCGCGACGCCCCGGTGGTCACCGGCGCGGCGCACGCCGACGGGTTTCTGGTCACCATGCGGGCTCTCGACGCCACCGCACCAAGCCAGGTGTCGCTTGTGTACGCCGACCGTGCTCAGGTGGAGGTGAAGACGGCGGGGGACTGGCAGCCGCTTGGCATGCGGGCCAGCCAGAGCCCGCCGGTACGCCTGGTCGGCTCGGTGCCGGCGCATCAGGTGGTCGGCGAGCACGGCGATTTTCGCCGCATCGCCACGGCCGTGTTCGGCCCGCTGGCGCACCTGGGATGGTCGGCCTGCTGGCTGGGCGCCGCCTCCGGCGCGCTGGCCCGCACGGTCCAGCATCTGCGCAGCCCGGAGGGACGCAAGCGCTACGACGTGACCTCCGAGCTGCTGCTGACCCGGCTGGCCCGGGCGCGTTCTCGGCTCGAGGGCGTCAACGCGCTGCTCGACCACTGCCGGGAAACCTTCGACCGGGCCGACGACGTCTCCCGCCCGCCGGTGCAGGCGGTGTTGAACACGCTGAAGATCACCGCCGCGGAGCAGTGCCATGCGTCCGTCGAAGAACTGGTGGAGCTGCTCGGACTGCAGCACGGCTACCTGCGCAACTCTCCGTTGTGGATTGAACGGACGCTCCGCGACGTGCGCTCGGCGTCGCTGAACTACCACAACGACCGGCTGTACCTGGCGAACGGGCGGCTCGCCCTGCTCGATCCGGAGGTGCGCCTTGCCTGAACAGGGGACGCTCACGCCGGAAGGGCCGAAAGTCGCCGACGCCGACGGGTACCCCGTCCGCGTCGAGGCGGCGCTGGCGACCCTGCCGGCCGAGCCGAGCGCGCGGCACGTCTGGCGCGCGCTGGGACATGCCGGCCTGCTGGCAGAGCTTTACCCCGTTCCCGGCGCCGAGCGCGCCTACCCGCCCGATCCGGCGCGGCTGCGAACCCTGCTCGCCGCCCTGGACGCCGACCTCGACATCGGCGCCGTGCTCAGCGTCTGCGTGCAGGCCGCCAGCGCGACGCCGATCCTGCTCGAAGGCTGGGACAGCCCGCCGGTCAGGCGCGCGGCCGAAGCCGCCCTCGCCGGCGAGGCGGTCACCGCGCTGGGCGCGACAGACGCCGGGGCGTCCGGATCGGACCTGCTCAACCTCGCCACCGAGGTGCGCATCGACGACGACGGCCTCGTGCTCGACGGCGGAAAGCGCTGGATCACCTCCGCCTGCTTCGCCGACCAGGTCTTGGTGCTGGCGCGTCACCGCCAAGGCGCGCACTTCACGAACTTCACCTGGGTGCTGGCGCCGACCGCCGCGCCCGGCGTCACGACGACCCCCGCCGACACGCCGTACTTCCGCGGTTCCGGAGTGGGTCACCTCGACTTCCGCGACGTCCGGCTCGGACGCGACCACGTGGTCGGTCGCGTGGGCAGAGGGCTGCCGAGCTTCACCCGCAACGTCGGCGCCGAACGACTCGCCGGAGCGATGTGGGCCGCCGCGACGGCGCGACGGGTCCTGCGCGACACGTATCGCCGCCTGCGCGACCGCGGCGTCGGCGGCGAGCCCCTGTGGAGGAACGCGGCGGTGCGGGAGCGGTTCGGCCGCTGCCTGCTGCGATACGAGCAGCTGACCTCGCTGTGCGCGCCGCACGTCGCGCGTGGGTCCGGCGTCGCGCCGCTGAGCGGCATGTTCCTCAAAGCCGCGGCGGGGGAGACGCTGGAGTACATCTTGAGCGAATGCGCCCGGCTGTCCGGCGCGGACGGATTCGCCGCCGGCGGCGTCGCGCACCTGCGGGCCGAGGCGGCGATGTTCGGCATCGCCGGCGGCGCCGGCGAAGTCATGCTGGCCGGGATCGCCGAGCACGTCGAGACGGTGCTCGACATGGAGCCGTCATGACGACCGCGACGCCGACGTATGTCGAGGCGGCCTCCGGGGTGCTTGTCGCCGTCGACCGCGCCGACCGCGTCCAGGACTGCGCCGCCGTCGATCCGACGGAGCGGGCGCGGGCCGACCAGATGCCGGCCTGGCGGGCCGCGGAGTACCTCGGCGCCAGGGGCCTGCTGCGTCGCCTGCTCGCCGAGGCCGGGTACGGGGCGAGCGGCGCGATCCTGAACCGACCGTCGGGCCAGCCGTATCTGCCCGCGCATCCACGACTGGGCATCAGCCTGTCCCACTCCGACGGACTCGTGGCCGCCGCCGTCGGCGTCGATCGCCGCGTCGGAGTGGACGTGCAGACGCCGGTTCCCGTCGGCGCGGCGCTGCTGGAGCGCTGCTGCACCCCCGGTGGACGCTTCGAACTCGCCGCCCTGCCGCCACAGCGCCGCGCGACCGAGTTCGCCTGGATCTGGACGGTGCAGGAAGCCTGCGTGAAGGCCGCCGGCGCCGGGCTCGCCGGCCGACCGTGGCGGATCCCGGTCGAACCTCGCGCCCGCGAAGGACGGTGGTCCGGCTACACCTGGATCGCGCTGCGCGACCAGACGTCCACGCCCACGGCATGCGCCTATCTCGACGCCGAGCAGGAGGCCGACAGTGTCTGAACCGAACCCTCGCACGTCCGATCCGGACGCGGCGGACCTCGGCTGCTACACGGCCGCCGTCGCCGGCTATCTCGCAGGCGAGTGCGCCGACGTGACCGAGCGCCTCGCCCGTTCCGTACGGCTGGCCGTGGCCGTCGACGGCGACGGCGAACTCGCGTTCTCGCACCACCGACACTCGCTGGCCGACCTTCCCGACGGCGGACGCCTGGCCTATGCCGCGGCGCCGACGGCGGCCGAGGCCATGGACGGGATCGGCGCGGAGCTGACGAGGCACGGGCGCGTCATCGTCGTGGGCAACACCGTCGCTCTGCCCTGGTCGCCCGCCTACGACAGGGCCGACGACGCGCACTGGACGCTCGTCGACGACCGTCGACCGGGCCAGTGGCACATAGTGGACCATTTCGTCGCACTGCTGCCCGACGGCGAGCATCGCCCGCACAGCGGCTGGCTGTCCGACGCCGAGCTGGCCGCCGCGCTGACGCCGCGCCGCACGCCCACGACGGCGCAGCGCAACCGCGACCGCTACGCGTTCGGCGTCGCGGTGGAAACGCCGTCGCCGCAACAGCACTGGTGGATACGCAGAAGTACGGAGGCGGCGTCGACGACCCCCGACCCGTCCTGGGAGGACGGGCGTGCCGGGCTCGAGACGCTCGAGCGACGGCTGCTCGACGACCGTGAGATCGCCCAGTACAGCCCCGACGTATGGGCCGCCGCACGACACCGGCTGTACCAGCTGCGCTGGCTTGCCGGACGGCGACGCGACAGCCGCGTCGCCGTCGACGAAACGACACTGGACGAAGCGACGCAAGCCTGGCGGTCGCTTCCCATGACGATGCGCTTCGCCGTGGAGTCCACACGCCGCGGACGCCCCCGCACGCAGCAGCTGCGACACACGCTGCAAACCCTGATCAGGCTTGAGACCGAGCGCCCCCTGGATTCCGCAATGGAGGTCTGCCATGACGGCTGAGACACTGTACGACTGGTTCGCCGATTCCGCCGAACGCCACCCCGACGAGCCGGCGCTTGAGGTAGCCGACGCCGTTTTCACCTACCGGCAGCTGCGCGAGCTGATCGAGCGGCTGGCCGGCGAGATCGTCGCCGCCTCCGGCGGCGTGCCCGGCAACGTCGGCGTGCTGGCGTCTCGAACCGTCGCGGCGTATGCCGGTTACCTCGCGGCGCTGCGGCTCGGGGCGGTCGTCGTGCCGATGAACCCGACCGCGCCGTACCGCCGCAACCTGAGCGTGGCGACTCAGGCCGGCGTCGACGCGGTGGTGGCCGACGAGCACGGCGCGGATCAACTCGACAAGCTCGCCGCCGACGCCGACGCCGGCAGCGTGGACCTCTCCGGGCCAGACTGGGCGTCCGCGCTTCCCGTCGCCGCCGACGTGCCGCGGCCTCCAGTCGGATCGAACGATCTGGCTTACATCCTGTTCACGTCCGGATCGACCGGCACGCCGAAGGGCGTGCCCATCACACACGCGAGCGTCTCGTGCTACCTGGCATCGCGGATTCCCCGCTACGAGGTCGCGCCGGGCTGCCGCTGGTCGCAGAACAGCGAGATCACCTTCGACCTGTCGGTGCTTGAGATGTTCGCCCCCTGGGGAGGCGGCGGCACGGTCGTCGTCCCGCTCAAGAACGACCTGCTGGCGCCGGTGCAGTACATCAGGAAGCGGGAGATCACCCACTGGTTGTCGGTGCCGTCCATGATCTCCCTGGCACGCCGGCTGCGGATGCTGGCGCCCGGCGCCATGTCGACCCTGCGATACAGCATCTTCGGCGGCGAGCAGCTGACCGTGCAGCAGGCGCGCGCGTGGCTGGAGGCGGCGCCCGGAGCCCGCTGCGAGAATCTGTACGGTCCGACCGAAGCCACCATCGGCTGTGCCACCTACTGGCTGCCGCCCGACCCGGCGGACTGGCCCGAAACCTCCAACGGCACGGTGCCGATCGGTCAGGTCTTCGACCACCTCGACGCCCTCGTGATCGACGAAGCGGGTCGCCCGGCCGCCGACGGCGAGCTGTGCGTGCGAGGGATACAGCGCTTCTCCGGCTACCTCGACCCCGCCGACGACGTCGGCCGGTTCGTGTCGTTCGACGGCACGACGGCCGTCCGCTACGACGGCGCCGCCCCGTTGAGCGCCGAGCACTGGTACTGCACCGGCGACCGGGTCCGGGTCGAGGACGGCCAGCTTGTCCACCTCGGACGCCTTGACCATCAGGTGAAGGTGCGGGGATTCCGCATCGAGCTCGGCGAGATCGAAACGGCCCTGCGCGCCGAGGCGACGGTCCAGGACGTCGTGACGCTCGCGCTCGCCGCCTCCGACGGCGCCACGGACCTGACAGTCGCCTACACCGGTGAGCCGGACTCCGAGGCGAGATTGAAGCAGGCTGCCGCCGACGTGCTTCCGCCGTACGCGATTCCGCGTCGGTACGTGCACTTCGCGCAGTTCCCGCTCACCGACAACGGCAAGGTCGACCGGCGGGCGCTCGCCGCCTCGCTGGGCGGCTGAGGCGTCAGGGAAAGGACGACACACACGTGACATCGCGATTCTCCTCCCCGCTGCTGGTGAGTCTGACCGACCCGGACGAGCCCGAACTGGACGTGCTCGTCCTGCCCGGCGCGGGCACCGGGCCCAGCGCGTTCAGCCCGTGGTGCGGGGTCGTGCCGCCGACCTGGCGGATCACCTCGATCTGCCTGCCGGGGCGCGGAGCCAGGATCGGGCAGCCGTTCCCGACCGACCTGCACGAGTGCGCCGACTTGGTCGCCGAGGCCGCGGCGAACGAACTGCGCGCGCCGCTGGCGCTGTTCGGCCACAGCATGGGCGGGCTGTTGGCGCTGGAAGTCGCCTTGCGTATCCCCGTGCACGCGCTGACGATGGCCGGCACGTCGATGGCCGTGCGCACGCTGTTCGCCGAAGACCTGCCGGAGTCGACGGTCCGCGGCACCTTGCAGCAGCTCCTGCGCGCCGCCGGAGTTGAGGACTCGCCGCTGCAGCAGGAGCTGATCGACGTCGCCGCGCCGGTCCTGCGCGCGGACATGCTCATGCTGCGCAGGTACGAGCCGACGGAAAAGCAGGTCGACTGCGACATCGTCGCGTACTACGGCGTCGACGACCTGGTGAAGCCGATGTCCTGGCAGCCGTACACCACCGGGCGGGCGACGGAGGTCGTGTACGAAGGCGACCACCACGCGATCCAGACCGACGCCCGCTGGTTTGTCGAAGACCTGGCGCGGCGGCTGTCCACGGCCGCGCGCTGAGGCGGCGCGCGCCTCACGTCGCGTCGAGACCGACCGACGGATCGGCGGCGACGGCCTCGAGCCGCGCGACGAATCCGGCGACGAATCGTTCGATCGTCGCGGCGTCGAAGCGGTCGGCGGCGTACTCGATCGCGCCGCGCAACCCGTCCTCGCCGGCGGAGGTGAAGCAGTACAGCTCCATGCGCGCCAGGCCCACGGGCACTTCGGACGCGACGTCGACGCGCAGGCCGGGCAGCGTGGGGCGGCCGCGGCGCTCCAAAAGGGTGAACAGCGCGCCGGGATACGGCGTCAGGCGCTGGTGGGGCGGCAGCGACGCCGTCAACAGGCGCATCGGCATCGCCTGGTGGTCGAGCGCGGAGAACACCGTCTGGCCGACCTGGCCGACCAGATCGGCGAATGTAGACGCCTCGCCGGTTCGCACCCGTATCGGAATCCGGTCGGCGATCATCCCCACCGTCGACTCGTAACCGGGTTCGGCGCGGTTGGCGTGCGACGTGGGGAGCACGACCTCGTCTTGACCGGTGAACCTGGACAAGGTCAGCGCGTAAGCGCTCAGCGTCAACAGGTACAGCGTCGACCCCAGCCGCCGGGCCGCGGCGCGCAGCCGTTCCAGGACTTCCGGCGGCGCCGCGAACTCGCACATGCCGCCGCGGCCCGTCGGCGTCGCCGGCGGCGACGCGTCGTACGGG
>JBOGDN010000261.1:0-8909 GCA_050742995.1 Stackebrandtia sp.
GACGACCGCGGCGGCGCGACCGTCCGCATGCCGTCGCAGCCGCGTCGCGACGACAACGCCGACACGCGCTCGGCTCCGGCCGCTATGAGCGAGCGGCCTCGCCGTACCGGCAGGAAGCGGCGAGTCCTCGTCGTCGCCGGGACCCTGGCGGTGCTGGCGGTCGCCGGAGGCATCGCCGCCGCCGGTCCCTGGAACGACGACGTGGACCCCGACACCGTCGGTTCTGAGGCGAGCGACAACACCGAAGAAGAACTCCTCCCGACCGGGAACGCCGGATCGACCGTCTCGCCTACTTCTTCCAAGGGGATGTCGCCCGGCCCGGCCGAATCCGAGTCCGAGTCGGATTCCGACGAGCCGTCCGACGACTCCGGGTCGTCATCGTCGTCGCCCTCAGACGACCCGACGTCTTCGGAGCCGACCGGCACGGTGCCCGACCTGATCGGCGCGAGCGAGGCCGACGCTTTCGCGGCGCTGGAGAGCGAAGGGTTCACCAACACCTCGTCATACAAGGTCGGCGCCGGCGAGCACCAGTGCCACGTGGTGGAGCAGGATCCCGAAGGCGGATCCGAGCATCGTCTCGACGACGCCGTCGAGTTCGGAGTGCTATACGCAGAAAACGCCGAGCAGTGCCAGCGAGAGGCCGCTTCGCCAGTGCGTGCGGCGGCGTCTCCCATTGACGACTGACAATTAGCTTTGCTGTCGTTGGCGTCGTTTGACTTCGCGGACTATATTGGCTTGTCGACGCACTTGTGGCACGCCTTATATACGCAGTGGAATGTATCGACTACATACCGAATTCTAGTATCGTGGCCATTCTCAGCACACGTCAAAAATGTGACGCGAGTAGACCAATACCCCTCTACAGCGAGAACGTGCTGGAATACAGGCCATCATGATGGGAAACATCCATGCGAGCTGGAAGCCAGCTTGGCAATCGATACCGCTTGGACACCTGCATCGACGGGGGCACAGGCGAAGTGTGGCTTGGGAGCGACACGCTCCTGACTCGCACCGTCGCCGTCAAGGTGATGCACGTCAACCCCGCCGACGACCCCACCTTCCGGCAGCGCTTCCACAACGAAGCCCGCGCGCTGTCCTCGCTTCAGTCCCCTAGCGCGGCGAGCCTGTACGACTACGGCGAAGAACCGGCCGAAGGCTCCGGCGTGACGTGCTACCTGGTCACCGAGTTCGTCCCCGGCCCGAGCCTGCGCGACATCATGACCCAGCTCGGCGCCCTCAGCGTCGACGAAACTCTCGACGTCGTCGCGCAGGCCGCGCAGGCGCTGCACGACGCCCACCTAGAGGGAATCGTCCACAAGGACATCAAGCCCGGAAACATCCTGATCGACCAGACCAGCGGCAGCGTCAAGGTGGCGGGCTTCGGCGTGGCCAAGAGCGGCTTCGCGGACGACCCTCAGGTCGAGGGCGCCGCCGCCTACACCGCCCCCGAGCTGCGGCACGGCGACGACCCGACGCCGGCCTCGGACATTTACGCGCTCGGCGCCGTCGCCTACGAATGCCTCACCGGCGACAAGCCCGTCGACACGCGGCTGCACACGCTGCCTCCGCTGCCGGCTCACGTGTCCGAGCCCGTGGCCCGGCTCGTGACGAGCTCCCTGGAGACCGAACTGGCCTGGCGCACTCAAAACGCCGCGGATCTCGCCGCCGCCTGTCGCGACCTGGGCATCACCCGCCCGGTCGGCGACGCGGCCACGCTCGCCGATCCGAGCACGATCAGGGCTTCGGCGCCCGCGCCGGTCGCCCTCCCCTTCGCCGGCGACGGCGTCAACGGCTGGTTCGAAGAGGCCCAGCGGGCGGCGGACGCCACACAGGAATTCGCGGCCGCTTCCGCGCCGGCCGGCGACGACGTGAGGCCGGCTTCGCCGGAGTCGGACCGGGACGGCGTGACCTCGCACCGCCGTCGCGTCGGCAACACGCGAGTCCTGGTCGCGGCGGCCGCGGTGGCGGCGCTGGTTGTCGTCGGCGGTTTGGCCGCCGCCGCGCCCTGGAGCGGCGGCGACGACGCCACGACCACCACTCCGGTCGGCATCGACGCGCCGGCCCCCAACGGCTACAGCTCCTCCGACGGCGACTCCTCGGCACCGGAGTCGTCCTCCCCCAAAGGCGCCTCGCCCGGCACGGCCGAAGCCGCGCCTTCCTCCGAGTCGAACGACGAACCGTCCGACTCGCCTACGACGCCTTCGGACGACCCCACCAGTTCCAACCCCAAGGCAACGATGCCTTCGCTGTACGGGATGACCGAAAACCGCGCCTACGACGAGCTGGAAGACGTGGGGTTCACCGACATCTCCTCTTATAAGGTCGGCGAGGGCCAGCACGCCTGCGGCGTCGTGGAGCAAAATCCCGCCTCCGGCACGAAGCACCCGCTGAGCTCCCCCGTCGAGTTCGGCGTGGAGTACTCCTACGACGAAGACTGCGAGTTCCAGTCCTCTGACAGCCCGCCGCCCCGCCAGGCGGCGAGCCGCTGACGGGCGGAGCTCGATTCAGGCGAGCGACGTCAGCGCCGCCAGGACGAACGGCGCGGCGGCCGCCGCGACAGAGGGCCAGTCGGGCCGTCGCCGCGACATGACCTGCCGAGAATCGGCAAGAGCGCCTTTTTTACGCAGATTGACCATCTTGTTCACGTGATCGACCATGGCCTCGGCGGTTCCCGGGTCATTCAATCGTCCAAATTTGTCGGTCCCGAACGCGGCGGGGCTGACTATGTCGGTTCCGCGCAGAAACAGGGCGACGGTCACTCGGTACACGTTTGCCTTCTTAATGTCCTCATAAGCCAAAACCCGGCAGACGAACGGATTCACCACCTTCACCGACCGGGGACTCACCTTCACTCGGGGACGAATGCCGAAGCAGAATCCGGCCGAGGGGATCAACGCGAGAATTCCCATCGCCGGGTGCGGCTCCAACCTGATCTCGCCTGAGCCGAAGGCGACCGCCGCCCACATCACCGGCGCCGCCAACACGGCCCCGTATCCCCACACCACATTCGCTCCAGGACGGTAAACCCTGCTTGTGCCGGTCATGCGTTGTCGTCTCCTCGCGTCGCAACGCCCGCGACCCCATAATGCCCGGACGTCACCACAGCGGGACGGAAATATCGACTCCAGCGCGGTTGAGCGCGAACACGACGAGATAAACCACCGTTGTAGCCGCGACGACGCCCGTGGAGATCGCGGCGAAACGCGAAGGCGAGCCGGCCGTCGGCCTGGCGAGCGACGTGCTGGCCAGCCATTCCCCGCTTCTCGGGAACCCGAACGGCGTGCCCGGCCCCATCACTTCGCCCGTCGTCATCTCTTCGTCCGCCATCCAGTCGTCATCCGACTGACTCCATTGTTGCGGCGCCCCGGCGGGCTGACCGGGGCCGCCGGAGAAGGGCTGCGGCACAGGCGCGTCAGCGGGTTCCGCGGGCCGCTGCGGTTGGTACGGCGGAGGCTGGAAGACCACCGGCGGCACTGGGCCGGGAGGCGGCGGCGGAGGAACCGGAGGATGCGCCTGCGCGTCGAGGTTCAACGTCGCCGGCAACGTGGGGAAAGGGCCGACGGGCGGGCTTTCGTGCGCTCCGAACAGGATTCCCGACGGAATGTCGCCCGGAGGCGGGGACGTCGTGCCGCTGGCGCCGAGGCCGCCGGTCCTCGAGCGCCGACGCGACAGCCCGCGCTGGATGAGCTCGTTCGCGGTCAGCGCGGCAAAGGCGATCAGCGCGTATCCCCACAGCGGGATGCGTTCCAGCCATTCGGGCGGATTGTTGACCGCGAGCCCGACCGTGACCCCGCTTGCCATGACCAGCACAGCCGAGGCCGACGACTGCACCAGCTTGGACAACACCCTCTCAGCATATGCGGGTTGCCTCGCGGACGCGCTCCGTGCGGCGGTCTTGCGGTCGGCGCGGTCAGTCGAGGACCTTGTCGGCGACGGCGTCCTGCCAGGAACGCAGGAACGCCGCATAGCCGGCGGCGAATTCGTCGAGCTCGGCGCGGGCGGCCTCGCACGGGGCGGTGAGGTCGTAGGCGACGGTCACGGTGCTGTGGCCGGGACGATCGGCCGTCGGCCCGAGGTCGACGGCGACCGTGCCGGCCAACGCGCCGGGCGTGAAGCGAGCGTACGACATGCCGCGTCCGGGGCGTCGGTCGCGGACGATCCAGGTGGTGGTCCGACCGTGCGCCCGCGTTTCGAAGACCGTGCCCGGTTCGGTGTCGTCGGCGGCCGGGTCTGGGAAGCGGGGCGCCCAGCCGTCCACCCAGTCCTCCTCGCCGCGCGGGGTGAACAGCCGGAACGCCTCGGCCGGCGGCAGCGCCACCTCGAGCGTGCCGACGAGGCGGCGGCGTACGGAAACGGTCGTCATTTTTCCTCGAGTCTGTGCGCGTCGGCGGTGGTGAGACTCAGGCCGTAGACGGCCTTGAGCTGTTCGATCTTGGCGAGCGTCTCAGGCGTGAACGGGGACTTACCCTCAAAGGCGTGCAAAGCGATGCCTTCGACGAGGTCGCCGAGGGACATGTCGAGGTACTCGGCCAGGCCCTTGAGCACCTTCAATACGTTGCGTTCAATGCGCAGCCCGGTCTGCGTCCGTTCGATTTTTACCATGGTACCAATTTACCACAGTACTTCTCGTTGCGCGACTTAGATATATGTAGGAACATGTCTCAATCTCTTACGGCAGGAGGACCCTCATGCCACACGACGACTCGGGATCGGCGTCGGGCTTCGCCAGAAGGCTTGGCACGCCGATCAAGCGCTCGACCTTCCTCAAAGCCGCGGCCGGCATAGGCGGCGGACTGCTTGCCGGCGGCTCGGCTTTCGCCTTCGCGGACGACTCGGAACCGTCGCCGCGCGAGCTCGACGTGGTCAAGATGGGCGACCTCACCGGTCCGGACCTGACCACCCGATTCCGGATGGAGGCCACCGACCTGGGCGTGCCGGCGCGCACCCCCGACGGACGGCTGCTTTTCGTCTTCGGCGACACCTTTGAATCCGCACAGGTCGGAGGCGGCTGGTGGCGCTCGCCCGTCGCCCTGTGGTCCGAGACCTCGGACCTGAACGCGGTCGTGACCTGGTCGGGCGCGGTCGGCGGCGACGCCGCGCAGCAGCTGTGGGAGTACGACCACGACAACCCGGAGTTCTCCACTGTGCTGCCTTCCGACGTGATCACCGTCGGCAACACGATGTACCTGCACGTGATGGTCAACAAAGATCTCGGCAACGTCGTGTGGACCGAGATCTGGCGCTCCGACGACTCCGGCGCGACCTGGGTCCACACCGGAGCCAAGTTCCAGCCCGACCTGCACGGCGGACTTTTCCAGCTGTGGACCTGGGGACTCGGCGACGACGGCTTCGTGTACGTCTACTCCACCGGCTTCCAACGCGACAAGCCGATGATCCTGCACCGCGTGCCGAGCGACCGCATCGCCGACCCGGCCGCGTACGAACCCTGGGGCTGGCTGAACGACGCCTGGGCCTGGGGCAACGCGCCAACCCCGATCCTTGACGGCCAGTTCGGCGAGATGTGCCTGCGGCCCATGGAAGGCAAGTGGGTGCTGACCTGGTTCAACGCCGGCGACTACCGCATCGACGGCATCATCATGGACACGCCCACCTCGAACCTGCACGAAGCCCACCGCCGCACGCTGCTGTGGGGCACGTCCTGGGGCGAGGAAGACGACTCCCACGTCGCCCAGCTGTACGGCGGCTACGTCATTCCCGGATCGACGCTTGCCGACCTGCACCTGTCGGTCAGCCAGTGGAACACCGACACAGGATGGCCGTACCGCGTCATGCAGCACCGCATCCGGGGATTCCCCGACTGACGGGAATCGACCGTCTCATGCTCTAACCTCGCCTATGCCCACGTGTGAGGATGAGACTGAAAATGTTCGACGTATTCGATTCAAATTCGGAGCACGGCCGTGTTTATCAGGCGTTGGTGTCGGCGCCGCGCAGTTCGGTTCATTCAATCGCCGAAGGCGCGCGCCTGCCGGAGGCCGCTGTTCGAGACTGCCTTGTGGAGCTTCGGCAGGCTGACATAGCGGTGTCGCTGGACTCGGCGAACGAGGTCTGGGACGCCAAACGGCCGGACATCGTCGCTGCCGGCGTGCTTCGGCGATTTGAGGGCTGGCGCGCTCAGGTGCACGAGGCGGAGTCTCGCCTCACCGAGACTTACCGGTTCTCGCGCTTTCAGAACACCGGCGCCGGGGACATTGAGTTCCTCCACGGGCAGACGACCCTTTTCGAGCGTTTCCGCACCATCCAGGGGGGCGCTCACACCCAAGTGCGCGCCATCGACCGTCCGCCCTACTACTGGGACGAGGCCGAGATCCTGCGCCAGGAGCACCTGCAGTCCGCGCAGATGGCGGCCGGTGTCGTCTATCGGACCATCTACCAGGAGTCCGCGAGCGACTCGCCGGTTCGCAACGCCACCATGACGCGCAGCGTCGCCAACGGCGAGAGCGCGCGGGTGCTCGCCGATCCTCCGATCAAAATGACCTTCGTCGACGACGAGGTGGCGGTCGTCGCCTTGGATCCGCCGGCCGGGGCCGAAGGCACGCTTGTCGCGGTCCTGGTGTACCAGTCCGCTCTGCTGCAAGTGCTGAGCAACGTCTTCGAATCGCTGTGGCGGCTTGCGGTGCCCGTCAACCTCGCCCGTTTGAACCAGGATCTCAGCCTGCGCGAGCGGGAGATTCTCACACTCATGGCCAGCGGCGCGGGCGACGACGCGATCGCGCGTCGCCTCGGAGTGTCGCGGCGGACGATCGTCCGGCACATCGGAAGGCTGCTGGAACACCTGGGAGCGACCACCCGTTTCCAGGCCGGGGCCCAGGCCGCCCGCCGCGGCTGGCTGTAGCGGCACGTTATGGGCGCCCGCGCTTCGCACGCGGACGCCCATTGTGCTGGGCGGTCAGATCTTGTCGGCGGCGATGAGCAGGTAGTGGAAGCTGCCTTCGCGGTAGGCGTCGAGGAACGGGCCCTCGATGCCGGTGGCCACGGGAGACTTCGCCCGCAGCTCCCAGTACGGGATCGTCGCGGCCGTCAGATCGACCACGTTTATCGGGACGAGGCGGTTGGCGGCCATGGCCTTGAAGTACTCGCTTCTCGGGTGGATGTTGCAGGTGTAGTGCTCGTCGATCCGACTGACCGCTTTGGACCTTCCACCGGTAACGTCGTTGTAGCAGCCGGTGATGCAGACGTATCGGCCGCCGAACCTCAGCAGCCGCGAGAACTCCGCGTAGAGCTCGTGCAGGTCGACGTACATGGTGGTCTCGTTGGTCCAGATCCCCCCGCGAGACCCGGTCTCGAATCCGGTGTCGAGCATGTTGCGGAAGTGGAACTTCACCTGGTCGGCGACGCCCCGCCGCTGCGCCTGGTCGTTGGCGAAGGCCACCTGGGACTCCGAGATGGTCACCCCGTCGACCTGGCACCCGAAGCGGTGGTTGGCCATGACGCTGCTGCCGCCGCGTCCCGAGCCGCCGTCGAGCAGGCGGTCGCCGGGCGCGACGTCGCCCAGGTGGTTCAGCAGAAAGTCCGCCTGCGCGGTTTCGAGTCGGTGCATCTCGGCGATGATCCGCTCGTCGCGGGTTTCCGCCGGCCCGGCCAAAACGGAAGGATCGTAGTCGCCGATTCCATAATGGTGGTGATAGAGCCCGTCGACGTCGCCGAGGCGCAGATTGACGGGATCCCGTTCGGCGTTCCAGTAGTCGGCGACGGATTTCTGGTAGTCGGTGCGCAGAACGTCGGAGTGAGTCATCGTCGTGGTCATCGTTGTCGCTCCTATTCAGACATCCTTGGAAGCCGGGGCGCCTCGCCCCGGCCGAGTCCTCGGTTCGCGCCGGTCAGGCGGCGCTCGCAACGGCATATCGGGCGCTGGTGGCGTGCCACTCGCGGCTGCCCCCCAGCCAGGACCACACGCCCGCCAGGAAACGGCGCAGCTGCGGGGAGCCGGTCAGGCAGAGTGCGGCGGACTCCGCTTCGAAGCGGCGCATCAGCTCGTCGTGGAGCTGGACGCTTTGGTCGACGGCCTCTCGCAGGGAGCACTGCTCCTCGGCGGCGATCAGCCTGGGCAGGCTGAAGTCCGTGGGACTCTCCTTGGCCATCGAGTACAGGTCGTTGACGATCACGCTCGCGGATCCGGCCATGGTGAACACGCGGCGCACGCGCGGGTCGCAGAACTCGGCCGCGGGGAGCTCGTAGCCGGCGACCGTGTCGATCAGCGCCATGCACGGCACGAAGCTGTTCTCGTGCCGGTGCATCAGAAACTCCCACACCGGCGGAGGCTCGTCAGCCTGCTGCCAGACCGCCTCCTGGTTGTAGGCCACGAACATGATGGCCAGCTCGTGGCGCAGCCGGCGCACCTGCGTCGTGGTGCCGTATTCGGCGAGGTTGTCCAAGCTGGAACGCAGGGCGACAGTCACCGGGTCCTTCTGGATCACCGACTCCAGCTCCGGTGCGTAGCGCAGCGGCAGATGAGCCTGGTCGATGACCGAGTGGGCGATGGCCAGGCGCTGGCCGAGCAGCTCCGGGCGGGCCTCCTCCACTTCGCCGTCGAGGTAGTGGTCGTCGACGGACCATTCGGCCAGCGCGCACTTTGCCGCCGCCAGCAAGCGGTCGGCGTCGTCGGTTTCGGGGTGGGCGAGCATGATGAGGCGCCCGAAGCCGGCCGAGCGGACCCGATCGAGCTGGCCGGGGTAGACCCCGACCTCTTCGGCCCAGTCGGCGAGCCGGTCGTTGACCTCCTCGCCAAGCGCCACGTCGTCGCGGACCGCGCCGGGACAGTACAACTCGGGGACCGAGGAGTCGCCGGACGGCTTTTCGGGCGCAGCGGCGGGCGCGGTGCGCTCCGGGCGAACACGCAGCCCGGAGGTGCCCAGCCCGGAAAGCCCCACCAGCGACGAGGGCGCCTC
>JBOGDN010000262.1:0-1736 GCA_050742995.1 Stackebrandtia sp.
GCCCGCCGCGGCAGGTCCTGGCGCGGCGCCGCGCCCAGCGAGTGTTCGTCAACGGGGTGGGCGCCATCGCGCGGGGAGTCGCCGACCTGCTGCGCGAGGCCGAGATCGGCCGAGTCTGGCGCGCGGACGACTGCCGTCGCGGCAAGGCCACGTTCACGGTGCTCGTCAACACCGTGCAGCCGCCGACCTTGACCGCACGGGCGCACGCCCGCCGCAAGCTGCCGTATCTGCCGGTGACGGCCGCAGACGGCGGAGTAGACATCGGACCCCTGGTGCGGCCCGGCAGCACGCCGTGCCTGCGATGCGTGGAGATGCACTGCAAGGACGCGGCCCCCAACTGGCGCGGCCGCGCGGGGGAGTGCGGAAGCGAGCTGGTGGAGACGACGCTGCGACAGCTCGCGATCGCGATGACGGCGGCCCTGGCCGTCCAGCATCTGGACGGAGACGCCAGCGACGCCGTGGGTCACACCTTCCAGCTGCGGTCGCCGCTGCGGCTGACTCGGCGGCGCTGGAAGCCGCACCCGAGGTGCGGGTGCACTGCGGGTTGAGGGGATTAGGCGTCGAACCCGATCGCGAAGGTCTCTTCCAGGTCGTGCTTGGAGTAGGCCCGGAAGGCGATGTGGGTTTCGGTGTCGGCCACGCCGTCGACTTTGCTGATGCCGCCTGCGATCACGTCGGCGGTGTGCTCGAACTCCCGAACTCGCACCACCGCGATCAGGTCCACGTGACCGGCCACCGAGTACACCTCGCTGACGCCGGGCAGTTCGGCGATGGTCTGGGCGACTTCGGGGATGGAGTCGGTGGCGCAGTCGATGAGAACGATCGCGGTGATCACTGACAACTCCTCACAAGGCGCGGGCGCGTACGCAGTGAGCCTAACGGCAGCGCGCGTTCAGTCGGCGCGGGCCGCCTCCGGCAAGTCCGCGAACGGCCCCAACCCGTAGTGGGCGAGCAGCCGGGCGGCGGCCGGGGTCGTCTCCGGCATCTCCTCGACCGGCCACCAGCGCGCGTCCCACACTTCCGCGCCGTCGACGGCGAGCTGACACTCCTCGGGGTCGACCCGCGCGGTGAAGACGGTGTCCACCCACTGCCCCTGGGTGTGCACCACGGCGCACGGACTGGCCGGCGCGATGTCGTCGGGGCCAAGCCGGATTCCGGTCTCCTCGTGCAGCTCCCGCGCGGCGGCAGTCTTCGGACGCTCGGCGCGCTCAAGCAGACCCGCCGGCAGCCCCCAGCCCTTGCCGGGCGGCTGTCTGAGCATCAGCAGCCGCTCGCCGTCGTTGGAGTACAGCAGCATGACCGCCCCGACTGTGTACGTCGGCGTGAAGACCCGCACCAGCTGTCGGCGCACCCGTTTGGGCAGGAAATAGAACACCCGATAAGCCGTGGATCGCAGCAGCGGTGAGGGTTTGCGCGCGGCGGCGGGACGGCTCGACATCGTCCCAGACTAGTCGCCGTCGCGGCAGGACTTGGCGACGGCAAGCCAGCGTTGCAGGGTCTCGGCGGCGGATCCGGAGTCGATCGCGTCGGCGGCGCGGTCAAGGCCCCGCCGCAGCGCGGCGTCCAGATCCCGCGAGATGTCCGCGCTCAACCCCTCGAAGGCGGCGAACGCCGCGGCGGCGTTGAGCACGACGGCGTCGCGCACGGGGCCGGGCTTGCCGGACAGCAGCGCTCGCGCCGCCTCGGCGTTGTACACGGCGTCGGCGCCGCGCAGCGCCGACACCGGCGACCTGGGC
>JBOGDN010000263.1:0-4153 GCA_050742995.1 Stackebrandtia sp.
GCTGGTGATGATGTACCCGGTGCTGGCCAAGGTGCGCTACGACAAGATCGGCGACGTGACGCGCGACAGGCGGCTGCTCGTGACGTCGATCGTGCTGAACTGGCTGATCGGGCCGGCGTTGATGTTCGTCCTGGCGTGGGTTTTCCTCGCCGACCACCCCGCGTACCGCACCGGCTTGATCGTCGTCGGGCTGGCGCGCTGCATCGCCATGGTGGTGATCTGGAACGACCTGGCCCGCGGCGACCGCGAGGCCGCCGCCGTGCTCGTCGCCCTCAACTCCGTGTTCCAGGTGGTCGCCTTCGCCGGCCTGGCGTGGCTCTACCTGGCCGCGCTGCCCGGCTGGCTCGGGCTCGGCCGGGCCGCGCTCGACGTGTCCACGGCGGAGATCGCCCGCAGCGTGCTGATCTTCCTGGGGATCCCGCTGGCCGCCGGCTACCTCACCCGCCGCTTCGGCGAGAAGGCCAGGGGACGGCAGTGGTACGAGACCAGGTTCCTGCCCCGCGTCGGCCCGTTCGCGCTGTACGGCCTGCTGTTCACCATCGTCGTCCTCTTCGCGCTGCAGGGCGACGCGATCATGGCGCAGCCGTGGGACGTCGCCCGCATCGCCGTGCCGCTGCTTGCGTACTTCGCGATCATGTGGGCCGGCGCCCTGGCGCTTGGACGGGCGCTGCGGATGCGCTACCCGCGCGCTGTCGCCCTGGCGTTCACCGCGGCGGGGAACAACTTCGAGCTGGCCATCGCCGTGGCGATCGGCGCCTTCGGGGTCACCTCGGGCGAAGCCCTCGCCGGAGTCGTCGGCCCGCTCATCGAGGTGCCGGTGCTGGTCGCGCTCGTCAGCGCGGCCCTGTACGCCAAGCGTTGGTTTCCCGAACCCGGCGTCGACGCCGGCGCGCCCGCCCGCGCCCGAGCCGAAGCGTCCTAAGGGTCGCAAGCGCCCAGCGCGGACGTACTGTGGGCGGGTGCCGAACCTCGACCGCCCGGTGAGCGACCACCTGCTGCTGCGCACCGTCCCGGGCGCCGTCGACTACCTCTTCGAGGAGCTGCGGACGCTGCCCGAGGCGACCGTGACCGCCCGGCGGCGAGACGGCGTCGTAGTCGACCTCGACGGCCCGCTTTCGGCCCTGACGCCGAATCGGTACTTCACGTCCGCGGCGGTCGTGCTCGGCGACGACCCCGCGGCGGGACTGACCGCCTCGGCGAAAGGCGGCGCGCTGTCGGCGGCCGTCGACGCCGCGGCGCCGATCCGATTTCGCGTCGGCGCGATCGGCGAGCAGCGGTGGCGGCTGCGCGACGCGCTGGTCTCCCTGGGCTGGGTCAACGATCCCGGCGACTGGGACGTCAACGTCGCCCCCGACGGCGACGCGGCCGTCGCGGAGATCGGAAGTCTCTATTGGACTAAACGGTTCGGCGAGCTGCTGCGCGCCCCCGCATCGACCAACCCCGTGATCGCCTCGGTCATGACGCGGCTGGCCAAGATCGAGCCCGACCACACCGTGCTCGATCCCGTATGCGGCGCCGGGACGCTCCTGGTCGCGGCGGGGGAGACGTTCAGTCCCGCCCGCCTGCTCGGCGGCGACCACGACCGGCGCTGGGCGGCCGCCGCCCGCGACAACCTCGCCGACCGGCGTGTGCCGGCCGGGCTGTGGCGCGGCGACGCGCGAGCCGTGCCGCTGGCCGACGACTCGGTCGACCGGGTCGTTGCCAACCTGCCCTTCGGCAAACGCGTCGGCTCCCACGTCGGCAACAAGCAGCTCTACCCGAAGCTGCTGCGAGAAATCGCCCGGCTGCTGAAACGCACCGGCCGCGCCGTGCTCCTCACCGAGGACAAGCGCCTTTTCGTCGAGACCGTGCAGCGCACTCGGGGCCTGCGGATCGTCAAGGAGGTCGTCTTCGCCACCGGCGGCGCCCACCCCAGCGCGTACGTGGTCACGACGCGCCGCACCCGTTGAGTCGCGGTTCGCGACAACGCCAGACCTGCGAGACAATTCGGAACCGCTGCGGGACAATAGACGTCAAACCTTGACAACATAGTCGCCCGAATGGCTAGATCGAGACACCCCGCACGCCCCATTGCCCGCCGTTCGAGGAGAGTCGCGTGAAACGCGTACTATCCGTTCTGGCCGCCGCCGCCCTGACGGTCAGCACATTCAGCCCAACAGCGGCCGCCCACGACGTCCCGGACGAGTTCGGCGCGGACTGGGACGACCCGCGTACCGCCGTCAAGCCCATCGAGACTCCCGACACCGCCTCCTGTGAGGTCACGGTCGTCGACCACGCCTTTGCCGACGCAGAACCCTACGAGGCCGACTACGCGCCGCCGACAGGCTGCGGCGACGACTGGTCGGCGGTGGTGCTGCGCCTCGAAGGCGCCGTGTCCGGACTGCAGCACGACCGCACGGGTCTGCTGAGCCTCGGCGGAGTGCCGATCTTCAAGACCTCGACCCCGCAGCCGTCCCCCGAAGGCGTGGAATGGGAGGCCGAACGGGACGTCACCGAATACGCCGACCTGCTGCGTGAGCCGCAGTCGCTGCGAATGAGCCTGGACAACACCGTCGACGACGTCAACGACGGCGTGCTCGACGTGCGGGTCTACCTGACGTTTTACTCCGCCGACTCCGAGCATCCCGCCCCCGACTCCGCCGACGGAGTGCTCGGGCTGACCGGCGGCGACGAGGCCGGCGCCGAATTGAACGGCGCGCTGCAGGTTCCCCGCAACTCCGAGCGCCTGCTCGTCGACGTCTACGCCTCCAGCTCGGGAGGCGGCTGCGAGGAGTTCTGGTACCTCACCGCGCCCGAGGACAACGGCTACCCCTGTCGAAGCGACGCCGGACCGTACCGCGAAGTCCAGGTGCTCGTCGACGGCCAGGTCGCCGGAATCGCCGCGCCCTACCCGCATGTCTACACCGGAGGGTGGTCGAACCCGTTCCTGTGGTACGTGCTTTCGGCGCCGCGCACTTTCGACGTCCAGCCGATCACCTACGACCTGACCCCCTATCTGGGCCTGTTGAACGACGGCGCCGAGCATGAGGTGACCGTGCGCGTCGAAGGCGCGTCCGAGTCGTCCGAGTGGTCGCTGCCGACGGCGTTTCGCGTCTGGCAGGACGAGGACAGCAGCGTCGTCGAAGGCGGAGTGCTGGTCTCCGACACCATGGATCTGACCAACGACGTCACATACAGCCCCGGAGACGAAGTCGACACGACGACCCTTGAGGCTGGCCGCCGCCACACCGCGACGGGATGGCTCGAGACCTCGGACGGCTACAGCATGATCACGGTGGATCGATCCCTGAGCAACGAGTCGACCCATCGTTGGGACGCGACAGACCCCGACCGCGCCGAAAGCCTGCGGGCGACGTGGCGCGACATCGAGACCCGGACGGTGCTTGCCGGCGGCGACACCGCGGAGATGGAGCGCGCCGCGCACATCTACGGCCTCGAAGGCGAGGTCAGCCGCGACGGCGATCGGATCTCCTCCGCCGTGGAGGTCTCCGACGTCGGCTACGCCGAGTCCGTCACCGAGTCCGGGCGCATCGTCCAGCACACGCTTCGGGACGAGTACAGCGGCGAGGCGTCGTGGACGTCGGACGTGCCGCGGTCGCAGCGCGCCGCCGTCGGCGAGTCCGTCCACAGGTACCGATGGACGGCCAAGGGCTCCGACTCCGGCGAGCGTTCCTGTTACGACCGCGAGATCGCCGCGAAGAACGGCTTCGTCGTCGAAGACGAACTCCGCTGTGAGGAGTCGCCCGGTTAGGGCTTGCGCAGCCCGTCGGCGATTCCGTCCAGGATGTCGTGCTCGCTGGCGACGACGCTTTGCGCGCCGCAGCGTTCCATGATCGTGCGCAGCACCAGGGCGCCGGCGCCGATCACGTCGGCGCGGCCGGGGTGCATGGCGGGGTGTGCGAGCCGCTCTTCGCGGGTCTGCCGCAGCAGGGTCGAGGTGACCTTGGCGACCTCGTCGTAGCTGATCTCGGCGTGGTGGATGAGGTCGGAACGGTAGCCGTCGAGACCGAGCGCGAGCGCGGCCACAGTGGTCACCGAACCGGCGAGGCCGATCAGGGACGTCGCGCGCCGATCCGGGTCGACCGCGGCGAGCGCGGCGTCCACGGCGGCGGCGACGTCGGCGCCCGCGGCGGCGATCTGCTCGGGCGTGGGC
>JBOGDN010000264.1:0-4662 GCA_050742995.1 Stackebrandtia sp.
GCGTACAATAGGGCGTGGCAATATAGGTGGTATATGTCACTCTCCCGGCGCTAAGGGTGCTGGCATGCGGTTTTTTGTATTGGGTTCGCTGGCGGTAGACGACGGCAATCGTGAAATCACTGTGGACTCAACCAAGCAGCGACTGCTGCTGGCCTTCCTGCTGAGCCGCTCCGGCCGGGCGGTGTCCATGGACACCCTGGCCGACGTCCTGTGGGAGGGCGACCCGCCGCTTTCATTCGACAAGGCGCTGCGCTGGCATATCCACCGGTTGCGCCGATCGTTGGGGGAACCGGAGCGCGTCAAGTGGCGCAAGGCCGGCTATCTCCTCCAGTTCGACCCCGACGAGTGCGACGCGCACCGCTTCGAGCGGCTGCACGTCGAGGGGACGTCCGCGCTCGAATCCGGAGACCCGGCCTCGGCCGACCGCGTGCTGCGCGAAGCGTTGACCCTGTGGCGCGGAGACGCCTACTCGGGCCTGACCGATCGCCGAGAGCTGCTCAACGAAGCCGACCGGCTCGACGAGCTGCACCTCATGGCGCTCGAGGAGTCCTGCCAGGCCCGCCTGGATCTGGGGCGCCACCACGAGCTGATCGCCGAGATGGCGAGGCTCGTCGCCGAAAACCCGCTGCGCGAACGGTTCCGGGCGCAGCTGATGTTGGCGCTGTACCGCTGCGGCCGGCAGGCCGAAGCCCTGCAGGTCTACCGCAACGGCCGCGAAGCCATGATCGAGGAGCTCGGCATCGAGCCGGGCGAACAACTGCGTCGCCTCGAGCACGACATACTCAACGCCGAGCCTGCGCTGAACCCGCCCGAGGTCGTCCACGCCGGGTCCGGCTCCGTCCTGGGCGCCGGCGGCCGCCCGCCCGCTGAGCTGCCGGCCGCCAACCGCGCGTTCACCGGACGCGCGCTTCAGGTGAAGCTGCTGACCGAGAACCTGACTGGAACCGACGCCGGCGCGGTGCCGATCGCGGTGGTCTCCGGCGCCGGAGGCAGCGGCAAGTCCGACCTCGCCGTCCACGTCGCGCACAAAGTCGCCGCGCACTTCCCAGACGGCCAGCTCTACGTCGATCTGCACGGCGCCACGCCCAACGCCAAACCCCTTGGGCCCGGCGAGGTGCTGGCGCGCTTCCTGCGTTCCCTCGGAGTCGACAGCCCCACGACCGTCGGAGAGGTCGACGAGCTGGCGGCGCGCTTCCGCTCCGTGGTCGCCGACAGGCGGCTGCTCGTCGTCTGCGACGACGCCCACGACGTCGCGCAGGTGCGTCCGCTGCTGCCAGGCGGCTCCGGCTGCGCGGTGGTGATCACCAGCCGCCGTCCGCTGGTCTCGCTGGACGGCGCGTCCCACCTGACGCTTGACGCGCTCGACGAGCACGACGCCGTGGCGCTGCTGTCGGGCGCGGTGGGACGGGACCGAGTCGACGCCGAGCCGGAGGCGGTGACGCGCATCGCGCAGCTGTGCGGCCATCTCCCGCTGGCCCTGTGCATCGTGGCGGCTCGGCTCAATCTCCACCCGAGCATGACCGTCGGCCACCTCGCCGAACAGCTCGCCACGGAAGACCAGCGGCTGGACGAGCTCGCCGTCGACGACCGGGCGGTGCGCGCCAGCCTCGCCGTCAGCTACCGCGACCTGCTCGGCAGCGACTCCGGTTCGGCGGCCGCGCGTGTCTTCCGGCTGTGGGGCCTCTTCGAAGGCTCCGACGTCAGCGTGGAGGTCGCCGCGACGCTCGCCGACGTGGAGCCCGCCGAAGCCGAACGGCTGCTTGACGTCCTCGTCGACGCTCGGCTGGCCGACAACCACGCGCCCGGGCGCTACCGCATGCACGACCTGGTGCGCTTGTACGCCAGGGAGCGCGCCCGCACCGAGGAGCCGGCCTTCGCCCGCACGTCCGCCGTCACGCGCGTCATGCACTGCTATCTGGCGACGGTGCGTTCGGCCGGGCGGCTGCTTGAGCCGGCGATCGGCTGGAGAAACGAATTGGAGCCCCAGGAGCTGAGCCGCGAGCCGATCCCGCTGCGGGACATGGAGGCCGCCTCGGGGTGGCTGGAGGCGGAGTACGGCAACCTCGAAGCCGTCACGCGGCAGGCGTCCCGCTCCTCGGGGGAGGGGCCGGCGCTCGCCGTGGCCTTCGCGGTGGCGGCCCACTCGCTTTTGCGGGTGCGCGGACGCTGGGCCCAGATGCTGGCCGTGGGCGTGGAGGCCCTGCGCGCCGCCGAGCACATCGGCGATCCGTACCGGCAGGTCGTGGCGCTGGCCGACCTCGGCGACACCCAGCGGGCCATGCGCCGCTGGGAGGACGCGCTTTCCAGTCTCGGCACGGCTCTTGAGATCGGACGGCGGCACCACGTCCGCAGCCGGGAGCCGATTCTGATGGTCGAGTTCGGGTATCTGCACGCGATGCTCGGCGAGTACGACGTCGCCGTCAAGCACCTGAGGCAGGGCCTGGACCTGAGCCGGGAGGACGGCAACCTCATCAACCAGGGTGCGGCCCTGACGTCGCTTGGCATCACGCTGATGTGGCAGGGCCGCATCGACGAGGCCGCGCAAGCGCACCAGGAGGCGTTCGAAATCGCGCGGCGGCTTGACTCGCTGAGCCACCAGGCGGTCTCGCTCGGCAACCTGGCCGACGTCAAGCGCCGGGCCGGACAGCCCGAAGAAGCCGCCTCGATGTACACCCGAGCTATCGAGCAGCTGCACGACGCCAACCTCGCCGGCTCCACCTCGGAGGCCGACAAGCTGTGGGGTCTCGGCGAAGCCCTGTACGACCTGGGCCGCGACACCGAGGCGCGACGCAACTGGAACCACGCCGCGTCCATCCTGCTCGACCTCAGCCTCATCGACGCCGCCGAGTCCCGCCAGATCCACCGCGACCCGCTTCCCAAGCGCCCGCTCGCCATCCGCATGTGAGGCGGCGCCGATCCGTCCCGATCTCAGGCGGCGACCTGCGGCGCCTCCGGCAGGTGGGGCAGCTGGTGGTCCATCCGGTCGCGCTTGGTCGCGAGGTAGCGCCGGTTGCCGGCGCCGGGCTCGGCGAGCAGCGGAACGCGCGCGCTGATCTCGATTCCGTAGCCGGCCAGCCCGGACAGCTTGGCCGGGTTGTTGGAAAGCAGCCGGATCGACCGCACGCCGAGGTCGCTCAAGATGCCGGCGGCCGCGGAGTAGTCCCGCGCGTCGACCGGAAGGCCGAGCGCGACGTTGGCGTCGACGGTGTCCAGGCGCTGCGAGTCCTGCATGTAGTACGCCCGCAGCTTGGCCAGCAGCCCGATGCCGCGGCCCTCGTGCCCGCGGAGGTAGACGACGACCCCCGCGCCCTCGGCGTTGATCATGTTCAGCGAGGTCTGCAGCTGCTCGCCGCAGTCGCATCGCAGGGATTCCAGGACGTCGCCGGTGAAGCATTCGGAGTGGACGCGCACCAGCACGTTCTCCTTGCCGGCGACGTCTCCGGCGACGAGCGCGAGGTGGTCCTGGCCGGCGGCGTCGGTGTAGCCGACGGTGGTCAGGTCGCCCGAGCGCGTGCTCAGGTTCGTGTCGACGACGCGAATGACGTTCCCCGCGCCGTCGAGGCGGGGCCTTTTCACGGCGTCGTCGGGCTTTTGGAGGCTGGCGCGCACCTCCATCAGTATCTGCCCCAGAACATTTTCGCCGACTCCGTCGCACACTCCCCAGAAAACGTCACCCCACGTGTTGCCTTCGATCAATTGGGCGTCTCCGGTGTCGAGAAGTTTCTGCCCGAGGAAAGGACAGCTGAATTTCGTCCGCACCAACTGCCGCATGACGGCCGGCTTGATCTCGTCCCAGTCGGGACGGTTGTTGTTGGCGCGGCCCAGCTCCTTCGAGCGATCCGGATCGATGGTTGCGCGGATCTGTTCGCGCACCGCCACGTCGGTCGTTTTGGCTGCTTGATAGGCATGCTCTAGCGCGGGATAGAAGTCGCCTTCGAATTCCACCACGCCCGGGTAGTAGTTGCTCAAGAACTCCCACTCGCCGGAAAAATTGTCGATCACCGCAGAAGAAGTCATTCTTTTCCATTCTATCGGGACTGATCATGCTTCTGTATTCACTGCTTCGACACCTACAGAGGGCACGAATTGTCATGTTAGGGAGCGCTCCCAGAAATATCAAGCAGCAGCGGAGAAATATGATCCTTAACACACTTGTAAACGAATGAATTGAAAAATATCTATACGAAAAGAATGGAAACAGAAAACGATCTGGATTGATCGAATTGACCCTCCCCTCGGCGCGGGTGTCGTACGGCGAGGGGAGGCGGCACATGGCTACTGTGCGTAGTGATCTTAGCCGTGTCCTACGGGTTCTCGCGGCGCCGAGGCGCGCTTTGCGAAATTGTGCGGGCCGCCGCGACGTCGGTCGCGGCGGCCCGTTATTCCCCGCCCGGGGACCTGGAGCGTCGACGGGTCCGGGATGGCAGGTGGACCTCGATCTCGCAGACCGCTCCAGGGTGTCAGCGGCCGTCAGCGTCGGAAACCTTCGAGTCCGAGGATTCGGAAGGAAAATTTCCTTCATGCCGGGGGTCTACGCGGAAAAACTTCCGCCGCAGAAGCATCGAAAGCGGAAGTTATCACCGCGAGGGGTACGCGGACAAGATAATTCGTCACGTCCGCGTTGGCAATAGACCGCGAGTACAAATAGCCGCGCACCAGGTC
>JBOGDN010000265.1:0-4442 GCA_050742995.1 Stackebrandtia sp.
CTGCTGGACTTCAAGGAAGGCGTCTCCTTCGCGCGTTTCGCCGGCGGCAAGCGCGACCCCAGCTGGCTGCCGCACGTGAAGCTCGTCGGCGTCAACGTCAACGACGACCGCGAGTTCGGCCTGGCGCTGCTGCGCTACCTGCGCGACGAGCTGCGCCGCCGCGCCGAGGCCGCCAAGCGGCACGAGGCCACCAAGCTCGAAGAGCTGCGCGGCGTCGACGCTCAGGGACGCTGGCCGCGCATCATGGCTGTCATCGACGAGTTTCAGGTCCTGCTCGACGGCCGCGACGAGGTGGCCGCCGAAGCCGTCTCGCTGCTGGAAGACTTGGCCCGCCGCGGTCGCTCCCAGGGGATCCACCTGGTGCTGGCGAGTCAAGACGTCGCCGGGATCGAAGCGCTGTGGGGGCGCCCCTCCCTCATCGCCCAGTTCACGCTGCGCATCGCGCTTCCCAAGGCCCGCCGCCTGCTCGCCGACGCCAACAGCCTCGCCGACGAGATCCCCAGGTTCCACGCCGTCGTCAACGCCGACTCCGGCGTGGCCGAGGCGAACCGGGTAGTGCGGCTGCCCAACGCCAGCGACCGCAAGATCTGGGACCCGCTGCAGGAGAAGCTGTGGCGGTCCCGCCCGGCCGACAACGACTCGCCGCTGCTCTTCGACGGCGACCACGTGCCCACGCTGCCCGAGGCTCCGATGGAGACCACGGCCGACACCGTGTCCACAACCGATGCCGTGCCCACCGCCGTACTCGGCAAGTCCATCGACGTGTCGTCGCGCGCGGCCGTGCTGCGGCTGACTCGGGCGCCCGGACGCAACCTCGCCGTGCTCGGGACGCGCACCGTGGAAGCCTGCGACGTGCTGGCCAGCGCCGCGCTTTCCGTGGCGCGCAAACACGACGTCGGCGTGACCATCTGCTGCCTCGACCCCGACGCCGCGGCCGGGGCGTACCGCCTCGCCGGCTCGCTCGACGCCGCCGGCGCGACCGTCGACTGGAGAGACTCCCTCGGCGACGTCGTCGAGGACTGGACCGACCTGCCGTCCGACCGGCCCCAGCTGCTGCTGCTCTACGCCGTGGACGCCGCCGGGTCCGCGCTTGGCGCCCCCGGACGCGAAAAGCTGCGCGACATGCTGCTGACCGGTCCGGAGCGGCGCGTGCACACCGTCGGCTGGTGGCGTTCGGTGCCGCGACTGCGCGAAGACCTCGGCGGGTTCGCCGCCCGCTTCGACGCCGTCGACGCCTGGGTCGCCCTCGACGTGCAGGGGCCGGAGCTCGCGCCGCTTTCGCCGCTGCCGGGCGGTCCGTCGTGGTACCCGCGGCTGCGGCGCGGACTGTTCTTCGACCGCGCGGTGCACCGGCAGCCGGAGGTGCTGATCCCGTACGACACCGACAGTATTCTGCCCACGGTGGACAACATTCTGACCGGGAGCCGCGTCGATGAATGCTGAGGATCCCGTGGCGGCCTACCGCGCCGCCTGCGCCCGCTACACCCGCGCGGTCCTGTCCGCAAGGGACTCCCGCGACGAGGCCGAGGAGCGGTACCGCAACTCGGTGGCCGTGGTGCGCCAGCACGCCGAGCAGACCGTGGCCTCCCGCGACGCGGCGGCCCGCGAAGCCGCCGAAGCCAAGCAGCTCGTCGCCGAGACCGACGAGGCCTGCACCGACATCTGGCGTCGCCTCGGCGCCTACATCGGCGTCAAGAAGCTCGGCGTCGCGCCGCCGCCCGGCGCCGCCCGCGGCGCCGACTCCGTCGACGAGATCCGCGACGTCGTCGAAAGCACCCGCCGCACTATCGCCCTGGCGCAGCGCGGCGAGCTGCCGTTCGACCCTCCCAAACACGCGACGCCGCTGGCGGTGGCCGTAGGCGTGCTCGTCGGGGTGATCGCGGCCGTCGCCGCCGGCGCGCTGCTGTCGACGGCCGATCGCGGCGACCACGCCAACGCCCTGATCCAGGCCGGCGCGCTGGTGATGGTGTTCGGCGGAGCGTTCGCCGGCGTGCCCGTGGTGGCGGGCTGGCTTTCGGTGCGGCACCGCATCTCGGTGCGCCCGGTACACGTCGGCGCGTGCGTAGCCGGCGCCACAGTGGCCATGTGCGGCCTCGCCCCCTGGCTGCTCACCGGCTGATCAGGCGACGCCGGCTAGGCGGAGTAGGAGACCGTCGCGGTCCCGATGAGAATCCGGTGGTCGGAGCAGGGGCCGCCGCAGTTCTGCGAGATCGCAAGCGAGTCTCCGGAGTAGTCTCCGGCGAGGTGGTTTTCGCGTACGAAGATCAAGTCGATCTTCTTGCCGTCGTCGCCGCAGGGGCCCGGCGGGTCCACTACGCGAAACGCCGTGTACTCGCCGTATCCGACGCACTTGTCCGGATCGTCGTCGTCCAGCTCTCGGTAGCGCCCCGTGTTGTCGGAGTTGTTCGGAGTGTCGACTGCCGAGGAATACCAGCCGTTCATCCGTCCATAGTTGGGCTGGGCGTTGAAGTCTCCGGCGACGACGACCGCGTCTCCGGCCGCCTCGTAGTCCTCCAGCTTGTTCAATGTGTAGCCGAGCTGCTGCTCGTTGATCTTCTCGCCGTCGATCACGTCGTTGGACGGCGTGATGTGCGTGGTGCAAAACCGAAGATGCGCCGCGGCCTCGACCGGCGCGCACAGCAGAGTGCGCGCCTGGGAGCTGTTGTCCTGCGGCAGCGTGAACCGGTCGGCGGCGCCGAGCGGCCGTCGGCTGAAGATCGCGTTGCCGTTCGCCTCGCCGTCGCAGACGGTGTCGTGCCCGACCGAGAAACGGGCGAAGTTGTCCGAATCCTGCGGCCATCCGGCCTGGCGCAGTTTGGTCCGCAGCGCGTCGTACTGGTTATGGCACAACTCGTTGAAGGCGACGAAGTCCGCGTCCCGGTTTTGTATCGAGGAGACGGCGGCGTCGATCATCCCGTTTGTGGTGGATCCTCCGTGCATTTTCCAGCCGGCGACGTTCCACACCCACACGTTGACCGTCTCTTCGGCGGCGGCGGCGGAGTCGGCCTCGGCCCGATGCGCGTTGACGAACGCCGGGACGGCGATCAGCGCCGCCGTGACGAGTCCAATCGTGAAAAGCAGGCGTCTTGACGGGCGGGGCATGGGGGCTCCTCGAGGGCGAGACTGCCGCGAGCGTGCAGTCATCGTGCCAGGACGCGGACATAAAACGCCCACAATCGTCCACAGTTGTCGATGTGAGGGCGGTTCAGCCGAGCAGCGAGAACGGGCCCCGGGGATAGCCGCAGCCAAGCGTCATCGCCGTGTCGATCGCCTCCGGCGAGGCGTAGCCGGAGTCCGCCATGGCCTGCGCCTCGCCGACGTGCGGCGGCAGCAGCTCGGCGACGATCTCGGCGGCGAGCGCCTCGTCGAGCTCGGGGCGCGGCGCACTCTGGCCGTGGTCGTAGAAGCCGTGACCGGCCTTCTTGCCCAGCTTGCCCTCGGCGACCAGGTCGCGCAGCACCTGTGCGGCCTCGTGGCGCGGCGAGCGTCCGCCGTGCTCGTATATGGTGTCCAAAATGGCTACGGACGTGTCGAGCCCGATGACGTCGAGCAGCATCAACGGCCCCATCGGGAAACCGGCGCCGCGAATCGCCGCGTCGATCGAGTCGCGGTCGAAGCGCTTGTCCTGCCGCAGCTTTGCCGCCTGGTTCAGGTAGCCGAGCAGCAGCCGGTTGGCGATGAAGCCCGGGCGGTCGCCGATGACCACCGGAGTCTTGCCGGCGCGCGTCGCCAGCTCCTCGACCGCGGCGATCACGTCGGCGTCGGTGCGGTCGGCGCGCACCACCTCGACCAGCTTCATAATCGGCGCCGGGTTGAAGAAGTGCATGCCGCACACCCGGCCGGGCCGCGACGTACCGTCGGCGATCTCGGTCACCGACAGCGACGAGGTGTTGGTCGCCAGGATCGCCGCGTCCGCGCACGCCGCGTCCAGGCGGGCGAACAGGTCGTGTTTGATCTCCATGCGCTCGGGCACGGCCTCGACGACAAGCGAGGCCTCGGAAAGCGCGTCGAAGTCGACGGTGAGCGTGGTCCGCTCGCGCAGCCGCGCGGCGGCGTCCTCGGAAAGCCGGCCCTTGGCGACCTGCCGGTCGAGGGACTTGGCCAGGTTCGCCTCGCCTCGGGCCAGCGCCGCTTCGTCGACCTCGACGCCGATCACGGTGAGCCCCGCCTTGGCGAAGACCTCGGCGATCCCGGCGCCCATGGTGCCGAGACCGACCACGCCTGCTGTGTTGATCACGCCGATTTCCCTCCGTTGCCGCGTTTGCCTGAAGCGAGTGTGCCATGCGTCCGGATTTGGTTACCGATGAGTATTGCGATCGCGCCGACACGGTCATAGGCTCGGAACCATGCCTACCGCCACAGCGCCGCAAGTCGTCGACGGCTTTCTCGTCTCCACCCACCCCGGCAACGGAGAAGAGGTCGGACGCTTCGCCGTCGCCGAC
>JBOGDN010000266.1:0-1954 GCA_050742995.1 Stackebrandtia sp.
AGCCGGCGCCGCGGCCTGCGGCGGCGCGGGCGGTTCGGGCTCGGCCGGCGGCTGCTCGGGCTCCGGCTGGCGACGCTGAGAGCGCGCCACGGTCCACCTCGGAACCGGGGGCGGCTCGTCGGCGGCCTCCTCGGGGGGCGGCCCGCCGGGCGCGATCGGCTCGTCGATGACGGCGTAGCGGCGTCGTCGCGGTCCGGACGGGTCGTAGCGCCACGTCTCCGGCGCCTGAGCCTCCCCGCCCGGGTGGCTTCCGTTGCCGCCGGCGTGCGGAGCGCCGAACTGGGACCTCACCATGTGGTCCGGGTCGACTCCGTCGTCGTGCTGGCTTGGCTGGTACACCTCGCGACCTCTCTCATAGGCTGTTCGCACGTTACCTTAGGACGAGAAGGTGAAACACGCCCTATATCACGTGCGGTCACGATCGCGCGGCAGCGACATAGCATAAAAGAAACGAGGCGACGCATGACAGGCATCGACGGACCGGCACCCCGGCTGCCGCGCAATCAGCGTCGTCGTCAGCTTCTTGACGCCGCGCAGGAAGTCTTCGTGGCGAATGGCTACCACTCTACCGCGATGGACGACATCGCGGAACGAGCCGGCGTCAGCAAACCGGTGTTGTACCAGCACTTCCCCGGCAAGCTGGAGCTTTACCTCGCTCTGCTCGAGACCCACGGAGACGCGCTTGTCGACACGGTGCGGACCGCGATGGAGTCCACCAAAGACAATAAGACGCGGGTGCACCGCGCCATGCAGGCGTACTTCGATTTCGTCGACGCGCGCGGCGAGGCCTTCCGGCTGGTGTTCGAATCGGACCTGCGCCACGAGCCGGTGGTGGCCGAGCGCATCGACCGCGTCGAACGCGACTGCGGCCTGATCGTCGCCGAGACGATCATGGGCGACACCGGCGTGGGCCGAGAGCGGGCCGAGCTGCTGGCCTTCGGGCTCACCGGCGCCGCCGAGATGGCGGCGCGGCGGTGGCTGGCCTCCAAGCGCGCCGTCCCCAAGGCCGACGCCGTGCAGCTGCTGGCGACCCTGACCTGGCGCGGCATCTCCCGCTTCCCGCTGCAGAACGAGGGCGACGCGGACGGTCCCGAGGACTGACGCGGAAAGACTCGCCGGCGCGCACGGCGCCGGGGAGCGCGGCCGTTTCCGCCAGGTAGCCTTGGCGGGTCTTCCCACTCGCAAGCTCGCAACGACAAGGAGGGGCCGTGGAGGTCAAGATCGGGGTGCAGTACGTGTCTCGGGAGCTGGTGCTGGAGAGCAGCGACTCTCCTGAGGAGCTCGCCGCGGCCGTCGACGACGCGATCTCCGCGGACAAGGGCACGCTCAGCCTGGTGGACGAGCGGGGCCGGCGAGTCATCGTTCCGGTCGCCAAACTCGCCTATGTCGAGATCGCCGAACAGACTGCCCGCGGCGTGGGGTTCACCGCCGGGTCGTAATCGGGACCGCGCCGACCGCGCGTCGACGATTGGTCGGTTATCCGACAGAAAGTCCTCGGTGTCTGTTTTAAGCTTCTGAAATGAGCACCGCAGGAGTCGCCGCGGGTCACCCGGCGACGACACGGGCGGGCCTGACGGCGCTGGACGCCGGGGGCAATGCCGCGGACGCCGCGGTAGCGGCGGTGATGGCCTCGTGCGCGGCGGAAAGCATCATGACGGGGCTGGGCGGCGGCGGATTCGCCACACATTACGACTCGGCTTCCGGCCAGGTGACGTGTCTTGACTTTTTCGTGGCGGTGCCCGGTGTGGACGGCGGCGGCGCCTCGGCGTCGCCGACCCCCATCGAGGTGTCGTTCGGCGGCGTGCCCCTTGAGTTCTCCATCGGCGCCGCGAGCGTGGCCGTCCCCGGCGTTCCCGCCGGGTGCGCCGCGCTGCACCGCCGCTTCGGTCGACTGCCCTGGAGCGAGGTGCTCGCTGAGGCGATTCGCGTCGCCGAGGAGGGCGCGGCCCTGCCC
>JBOGDN010000267.1:0-14192 GCA_050742995.1 Stackebrandtia sp.
GCCTCGTGTCCGGCGGCGTCCCCGCCTCACGTTCGTGAGCGCCGACGCGCCTCCCGCGCCCGGCGCAGCCGGTTGATCAGCGCCGGCTCGGCCTCCAGGGCGGCCGGATTGTCGAGCAGCTCCGCAAGCATGTGGTAGTAGCGGACCTCGGAGAGGCCCAGCTCGGCGCGCATCGCCTGCTGCTTGGCGCCGGCGTCTCTCCACCGTCGCTTTTCGAACGCCAGGATCTCGCGCTGCCGGGTGGTCAGGCGCGGCGCGGTCGCGGGGGCGTATTCGTCCACTTCATTCATTGAACTCAGCACTCATCGCACTCTGCATGGTCAGTCGGGGGTGTGCACCAGTTCGATCAGGTCGGCTATGGAGTCGACGATCCGGTTGGGCTGGAACGAGAAACGCTCCACCTGTTCGCGGGTGGTCAGACCTGTCAGCACGAGGATCGTCTCCAGCCCGGCCTCCATGCCCGCCACGATGTCGGTGTCCATCCGGTCGCCGATCATCGCCGTCGACTCGCTGTGGCCGCCGGCCTTGTTCAGCGCGCTGCGCATCATCAGCGGGTTCGGCTTGCCCACGAAGTACGGCTCCACGCCGGTGGCCTTGGTGATCAGCGCGGCCACCGCGCCGGTCGCCGGCAGGATGCCCTCGGGCGAGGGTCCGGTCGCGTCCGGGTTGGTGGCGATGAACCGCGCCCCCGCCTCCACCAGCCGAATCGCCGTGGTGATGGCGCCGACGCTGTACGACCGCGTCTCGCCGAGCACCACGTAGTCCGGGGCGATGTCGGTGATCACGTAGCCGATTTCGTGCAGGGCGGTGGTCAGTCCCGCCTCGCCGATGACGTAGGCGCTGCCTTCGGGGCGCTGCGTGTGCAGGAAGTCCGCCGTGGCGAGCGCGGAGGTGTATATCGCCTCCTGCGGCACGTGCAGTCCGGCGGCGCGCAGCCGGAAATGCAGGTCGCGCGGGGTGTAGATCGAGTTGTTCGTCAACACCAGGAACGGCGTGCCCGACGAGGCCAGCGCGGCGATGAACTTGTCGGCCCCGGGCACGGGCACGCCCTCGTGCACCAGGACGCCGTCCATGTCAGACAGCCAGCATTCGATCGGTCCGCGCTTGGTCATGTCCGCAAGTCTGCCACCTGGATGTGTCGTCGGCGGCCCGTCGCGGGTGAAGTGAGCTGGTAACTAAGCTGTGCGCGTGATGAACGTGGCCGTGGTCGTGGTCATAGTGGCCGTTTGCGGCGCGCTTGCGGGCGGGCTCGGCTACTGGGCCGTGAGGATAGGGAGAAACCGTTGAGCGACGTCAACGGCGCGAAGTCGCCGTCGCCCTTCAGTCAGACCTTTCAGCCCATCGAGCCTTATCCGTTTGAGCAGACGCATGATCTGCGCAGCGGGCCGGACCTGCACCCCGATCTGCTGCCGCTGCTGCCATACGTGGGCCGGTGGCGGGGACGGGGCCAGGGGGGCTACCCGACGATGGAGGACTTCGCCTACGGGCAGGAGGTGCGGGTTTCTCACGACGGGCGGCCGTTCCTGTTCTACGAGGCGCGGTCCTGGCTGTTGGACGCCGACGACAAGCCGGTGCGCCCGGCCGCCCGCGAGGTCGGCTGGTGGCGTCCGGTCCCCGGAGGCGACGGCAAGCGGCACGAAGTCGAGCTGGAACTGTGCCACCCCACCGGGGTCATGGAGCTCTACTACGGGCACGTCGACGGCGTGAAGGTCGAGCTCGCCACCGACGCGGTGATCCGCAGCCCGCACGCCAAAGAGGTCACCGCGAACAAGCGGCTCTACGGGATCGTCGAGGGCGCGTTGATGTACGCGGTGGAGATGGCGGCGATGGGACAGCCGCTCACCCCGCATCTGTCGGCCCGCCTCGAACGCGTGGCCGGCTGAGAGTCGAAAGCCGTCGAGACGGCGACCCTTTGCCTTACGCATATACGCGAACGCCGCGCGGCGGGTGTGAACCGCGCGGCGTCCGCGACTGGGTTGGGCGATGAAAGTCTCCAGGTGGGACGAGAATGCCTCGTCGCAGTATCCAACGATCGGGTGACAAGCCTGGTTACGTGTCAGGAGCCCAAAAGATGAAATTTTCGGCGCTTATTTGCCGGTTCCCGTCTTCCCGGCCACGAAGAACGGCTCCTCGGCGAAGTGCGCCGTTATGCGCTTCTTCGGGACGATCCAGGAGCCGGCCGGGTCGCCGTCGCGGTTGACGTCCCACTTGTGGTTCGCCTTGGGCACGGCGATCGGGTACACCGTCACTCCGTCTTCGGCGATTTTCAACCGCAGGAACCCCTTGGCGTCCTCGATGCTCTGCCCGGCGAACAGTTCGTTGGCGTTGACGTCGAACCCGCTGGCGATCAGCATGTAGGCGGCGGTGACCATGGTGGCGGCGATGCCGGCGACGGGCACGTAGGCCACATACGCCTCCCATCCCGAAAGACTCAGGGTTTTCCACGCCCATGTGCCCAAAAAGAACAGTCCTATCTGCGCTGCTCCATGTGAGAAGCCCGCCACCCAGTACCGCAGGGTCCGCGAGCCGACCGGGTTGGCGAACATCACGGTGATGGCGACGACTGCGGCCGAGGCGGTCAGCGCCGTGCCGGGCGACTCGATGAACGACAGCAGTCCGAGCAGCTGTATGACCCCCATCAGCCCGATGAAGCTGGGGTTGCGCCGCGGCAGCCGCCAGAAGATCCCCATGCCGAATCCCCACGACTGCCGCCGGTCCGGATAGCGGGCCTTGCGCTCGTAGGTGCGAGTCTCCGAGCGGTGCCGGGACATGGACTCCTGCGACGGCGCCTCGAGCTTGCGCTTCAGCGTGTGCGTCGGCGCGAGGTAGCCGCCGCCGCCTCCGGAGGTGATCAGCTCTCGTCGGCCGTCCACGTCGCCGTAGCGGGCGTAGTGGTGCTTGTCGCCGGTCAGCACCAGCCGGACGTCTCCGCCGGCGGCTTCGACGTAGTTGCGGATGAAGTAGTCGACGCGGTCGAAGTCGCGCGGATTGTCCTTCGCCCAGTACCAGACCGGCTCCGGCACCACCAGAATCACCGGGTCGCCGGGCTCCATGTCTTTCAGCGCCCAGGCGAAGTAGTCCAGCTGCGGCTGGTCCAGATAGGCGTCGAACGCGGCGTCGATGCCAAGCGCCCACCAGCGATGCGGCAGCCGAATCGCGAAATAGCTGCGGCTTTGGTGGGTCTGCCGCCCGCCGATCTTGCGGTGCTGGCAGAAGAGCCGGAAGAACGCGGTGAGACCGTCGTACCAGTCGTGATTGCCCGGTATGACGAAAAGCGACGTGTGTCCTTCGGGCATCGCCGCCTGATAAGGACCCTTGGTGCGGTTCTCGTAGTCGCGGTAGTTCGCCGTCGGATACACCTGATCGCCGCCGAAGATCGTGACGTCGCCGCGCGGCAAGACCTCGTCGTCCATCTTGAGGTCGGGCTGGCTGATCAGATAGGCCACCGAGTACGTGGCGTCGAATCCGTCCCCTGTGTCGGCGACGAAATCCAGCCACAGCTCCTCGACGCCGGAGTGGTTGAAGACGCCCTGTTCGTTGAGCGCCTGCAATTCGCGCTTGTCGAGATAGGCGCCCGACAGTCTCGCCAAGGCCAGCCGTGTCGCCGTCGACGCCAACACCCGAGTGGACAGCCACCGCACCGGCGACTGTCGCTGGAATCGAAGTTGCCTTGAGCTGAGTTCAGTTGGGCGTTCATTCATGTCATCAACTGTGCATGATCGGTCACGTTTGTGAAAGGTCTGAGCACGGCGCTTTGTGGCCGGAGTCGCGTTCGAGTGCCTGATGCGCCTTGTACCGTCGATCATGGCAAGCCGTGCAGTCGATTTGAGGAAGGTGCGACGCCGATGCGCGCAGTCGTCGTGGACGCTCACGGAGGCCCGGAGGTGCTCCGGATGCGCGAGACGCCCGATCCGAGTCCGGGCCCCGGGGAGGTGCGCGTCGCCGTCGAAGCCGCCGGGGTCAATTTCATCGACGTGTACATGCGCGCCGGCCTCTATCCGGCGGCGCCGCCGTTCGTTCCGGGGCAGGAGGCCGCCGGCGTGGTGGCCGAGGTCGGCGCCGACGTGCGCGACCTCGTCGTCGGCGACCGCGTGGGCTGGGCGAGCCTGCCGGGCGGCTACGCCGAGCAGGCGACGATCCCCGCGGAGCGGGCGGTGCGGCTTCCCGGCGACGTCTCGACGCGCCTGGCCGCGGCCGTGCTGCTGCAGGGCATGACCGCGCACTACCTGATCAACGACGTCGGCCGAGTGAAATCCGGCGACACGGTCTTGGTCCACGCCGCCGCCGGCGGCATGGGGCTGCTGCTGACCCAGATGGCCAAAGTCCGCGGCGCTCGCGTCCTGGGCACGGTGTCCACCGACGCCAAGGAGCGCATGGCGCGCGACGCCGGCGCCGACGAGGTGATCCGGTACGTCGAGACCGACGTGGCCGACGCCGTGCGCGACCTGACCGCGGGCGCCGGAGCAGACGCGGTGTTCGACGGAGTCGGCGCGCCCACATTCGACGCCAGCCTGGCTTCGCTGCGGCCGCGGGGAATGCTCGCGATCTTCGGGCAGGCCGGCGGCGCGGTGCCGCCGGTAGATCTGCAGCGCCTCAACGCCGGCGGCTCGCTGTTCGTCACCCGGCCCAAGCTCGCCGACTACATCGCGGACCGCGCCGAGCTGACCGCGCGCGCCGACGCGGTGCTCGGCGCCGTGGCCTCCGGGAAGCTGAGCGTCCACGTCGGAGCGACTTTCCCGATGCGCGACGCGGCGCGCGCCCACGAGATGCTCGAAAGCCGCCGTTCCGCCGGAAAACTCCTCCTGCTCAACGAGTAGCCGCGCACAGGTCCGTTCCCGTGCGCCTGACACGCGGACGCGGCCTCCGGCCTGTTGGGCGTCAGCGCGTAAAAAGCAACACGGCCCCGGATCGGGGCCGTGTTCTCAGGCTCGGCTATGCCGTTGACCTGTGAAACGTGGAGCCGCCTGTCGGAATCGAACCGACGACCTTTCCATTACGAGTGGAGCGCTCTGCCGACTGAGCTAAGGCGGCGGGATGACCGGCCATCGAGTGTACTTGTCGTGCTGGTCGGCCCGCCGCGGGGTGCGCTCGGCTTACGCCTCCATTTGAGGCGGCGCCGAGGCCACCTCGCGCACCTGTACTGGAATGTTCGTCGGCACGCCGTCGCGTCCCGGCGCCGTCGAGATGTAGGTGGCGATCTCCACGGCCCGCTCGGGGCTGTCGCACTGGACGATCCAGTATCCGGCGAGGAACTCCTTGGACTCCGGGAACGGACCGTCGGTCACCGCGGGCGGGCCGTCGACCTGAGCCCGCACGACCCTGGCCTGGTCCGGCTCGGTCAGCCCCTGCGCGTCGACGAGCTCGCCGGAGTCGGTCAGCTTGGCGTCCACTTCGCACATGAAGTCGATGTGCGCCTTGACGTCCTTGGGCGGCATCGTGGCGAACTCGTCCCAGTCTCCTTTGGGGCCTTGCATCAGCAGCATGTACTTCATGATCGTGATCCTCTCGGTCGGCGCCTGATCGGCGCTTTCGTCGGAGACGTCGAAGCCGGGCGCCGATTCTCTACACGCGTTCGACAAAACCGCTTGTGTCGTCGTCGCTGTCTGAAGTAACGTTTCGCGATGCATGTTGATCGATGCGCCGTCCTCATTCCGGGCGCCAACTTCGGCCCGCACGCGCCGCTGCTGTTCTTCAGCGGCTTCGCCGCCCGCGCTCGCGGCGCCGAGCCGGTCGCGATCAACTGGGACCCGCCCGCCGATCGTTTCAAGGACACCGAGTGGACGCACCGCTGGGTGCGCGAACAGGTGGAGCCGGTGCTTGACGACATCGAAGCGGTGTCGCCGCCGCTTCTGGTCGGCAAATCGCTGGGAACCTTCGCCGCGAGCCTGGCGGCCGAACGCGGCCTGCCCGCCGTGTGGCACACCCCGCTGATCACCCGAGAGCCCGTGGCTGAGGCGATTCGACGCGCGACCGCCCCCTGTCTGCTGATCGGCGGCACCGCGGACCCGTCGTGGGACGGCAAACTCGCCCGTCAGCTGTCGTCGCACGTGCTGGAAGTCGAAGGCGCCAACCACGGCATGTTCATCACCGACGCCCCCCTCGCCGAGTCCGCGGCGGTCATGGGACGTGTCGCCACGGCCGTGGAGAAATTCCTCGATGACGCCGTGTGGGGCTGACCCGGCGTGTCAGCTGGGGGACGGCTTCGACGACAAGACCAGTTCGTTCGAGGCTTCGCAGCCGAATGACGCGCTTGAGGGGCCGCCCCGATTGAAGACGATGCGCCTGGTGTAGGCGTCGACGTCGTCTGTCTTGACGGCCCTGGGCCAGGCGACGTAAAGCTTGACGAACGCCGTTTGGACGACGTCCTCAGCACGGCGCCAGTCTCCGCAGGTCAAGTACGCGAACCGCCACATTTTCTCCTGGCGTGCGGCGGCGTATTCGCGAAACTGCGCCTTCAGGTCCCTCCTCGCGGTGGTCTTGCCGATAAAGACGGCGCCGCCCGGGGAGGAGGGGTGAACGACGGTCGGGAAAAGTTCGCCGTTCGCGTGTGCGTCTGGTCTCAGCCGCTGGCTTGATGCAGTGCGGTGTCGATGGTCAGCGCGGAAGCGACCACCATCGAAAGCATGGGGTCTTGCAGCGGCTGGTGGATTGAAAGCACGTAGTTGTCGGCGGTGGTGAAGACCGTCTTCATGCCGCCGAAGGTCTTGTTGACGGACGCCACGCGGTTGCCCTGAGTGTCGGAGATCGCGAAGTCCCACGACAGCCAGTTCTTGCCCTGGATCTGACCGATTTGGCGACCGTTCGACCAGATGGCGAAGTTGACCCTGCCGATCATGTTCTGCTGCTGGATCTCGCCGATCGGCATGCCGTCGCCGCGTTCGACGATCACCTTCGACTTCCACATGGTGGCCGGGCGGGTGACCCGCATCAGCGCGCGTGCGTGTCCGTCGCGGATCTCCAGCTTGTGGGTCATCATGTTGTCGTACTTGGTGAGCAGGCGCAGCGCCTTTTGCGCGGTGCTCTGGCCCACCTGCACCACGGCGGCGACCTGGCGGCCGTGCTGGTCGAACACGGAGTACTCGCTGTTGAGCTCCATGAGCTTGGCCTTCTGGTTGACCACCAGCACCGACTCCGAGAAGATCGTGCCGCCGCCCGCGGCCACCGGACCGACCCCGGCCCGCTGCTGCACCTGCTGCTGAATCTCGGCCGGGTTGTTCCCGCCGGAGATGTCGAGCTCGACGGCCTTCTCGAGCTGCTCGTGCTGCTGCCCGGCGCCGGGGTGGAGGTGATTGGTCCACTGCCGGCCGTCGAAATAGCGCTGCTGGCCGCTTCCGCTCGGGTCGGGATACCAGCCTGGAGGCGTTTGCTGGGACATGCGCGCCACCGTACCCGACTTCGACAACGACGTCATGGCCCGAACCGGCGTAACTCGGCCTCGGTTTTCGCCTCGTCCTCGGCCGCCTTGCGGTCGGCCTCACGACGGTAGGAACGGCGGACCTCCGCCTCGGCTTCGACTCGCCCGACCCACGTCGCGCCCTCGACGCTCTTGCCCGGCTCCAAGTCCTTGTACACCTGGAAGAAGTGCTCGATCTCAAGACGGTCGAACTCGGGGACGTGGTGAATGTCGCGCAGATGCTCCTGTCTCGGGTCCTCGGCGGGCACGCACAGCACCTTGTCGTCGCCGCCGGCCTCGTCGCGCATGCGGAACATGCCGATCGCGCGGGCGAGGATCAGACAGCCGGGGAAGGTCGGCTCCGGCACCAGCACCAGCGCGTCAAGCGGGTCGCCGTCCTCGCCGAGCGTGTTCTCGACGAAGCCGTAGTCCGCCGGGTACTGCGTCGACGTGAACAAGGTGCGGTCCAGCCGGATCCGCCCGGTCACATGGTCGACTTCATATTTGTTGCGGTTTCCCTTGGGAATCTCGATGACGACGTCGAAGTCCACTAGTCACTCCCAGAGTGTGATTGGGCGCCGTAGTTGTCAGCCAGTAGTCTCACGTGGTGGCAATCAGCGTGGAAGTCAACCCCGGCGCGCAGAGCGATACACCACAAGAAGGTAAACGCTCCACGCCCCCCGCACGATCCGAACGCCGAAGCCTCGCCGTGACGGCGGCCGCGGCGGCGTTCATCGGCGCCGTGGCCATCGTCGTGCCCTTCCTCAAGCCGGCAGACGCCGCCGAAGCGTCGCTGGAATGGCCCGAACAGCGTTTGCCGGAGGCGTCCCCGGTGCTTCCCGGCGCCGACGCCGACGCGCCGCCGGCCGACCCCGCGAGCGTCGCCGCCGCGATCGACCCCTTGCTGCAGAACTCCGCCCTCGAAGGCGACCTCGCCGTCTCCGTGCTCGACGGATTCACCGGCGAGGAGCTGTACTCCCACAACGACGCCCAGTCCCTCACTCCGGCGTCGTCGACGAAGGTCGTCACCGCCGTGTCCGTGCTGGCGACCCGCGGCGCGGGATACCGCATCCCCACCCGCATCGTGGCCGGCGCCAGCCCCGGCGAAGTGATGCTCGTCGCCGGCGGGGACGTCACCATGTCGTCGGACGGCGACGGCTTCTACCGAAACGCCGCGCAGCTGTCCGACCTGGCCGACCAGGCCAAGAAGGCGCTCGGCGACACCCAGATCACGCAGCTGACCGTGGACACGTCCGTCTTCTCCGGAGAATTGACGTCGCCGGGCGTGGACAGCTCGGACGTCGCGGGCGGATACACCGCCGACCTCACCCCCGTCATGATCGACGGCGGCAGGGTGGACCCGAACGGCCCGGAGTCGCCGGCGAAACGCCACGAGGACCCGGTCTTCGCGGCGACCAGTGCGCTGGCCGAGCACCTGGGTCTTGGCGCGGACGCCTACGTCGAGTACGGCGAAGCCGACCCCAACGCCGAAGAGCTGGGCGTGGTGCACTCGCCGCCGATGCAGCAGCTGCTCGAGTACGCCCTCGACGAAAGCGACAACGTGCTCACCGACGCGCTGGCGCGGCAGGCGGCGCTGGCGAGCGATCGTCCCGGCACGTTTGAGGACGCCGCCGCGGCCGCCCAGGAGGTGCTCGACTCCCTTGAGGTGCCGACGGACGGGGTCAGTCTTGTCGACGGCAGCGGTCTTTCGGGGAAGAACAGGCTGACGGCGCGGGCCCTGGCCGGCGCGCTGCAGCAGGCCGCCTCGCCCGACCATCCCGAGCTGAGCGGAGTGTTCGCCGGGCTGCCGGTCGCCGGCTACAGCGGCACGCTCGGCGATCGGTACGAAGGCGAAAACGCCGACGGTGTGGGCGTGGTGCGCGCCAAGACCGGAACGCTCAACAAGGTCAGCTCCCTGACGGGCGCGGTCGTCGACGCGGACGGACGGCTGCTGATGTTCTCGGTGATCCTCAACGACCGCGGCGACCAGTACGCCGCGCAAGACGCCATCGACGCCGTCGCCGTCGCGCTGAGCAGGTGCGGGTGCGGTTAGGACCCGTGTGCCGGGTCCCGTTTCCCGCCGCACGGCCGTCCAAGCGGCGACGGCGACGACGCCGCGACGTCACGACATGGCGCGCGCCCAGCTGAGACGGGGCAGCGGCAGCCGCGCGAACCTGGCGTGTCGCGGAGGCGCCGACTCCAACACCGGCGCTCCGGCCTGACGCCGCCTGGCGTCGGCGTACCACCGCACCGGGGCGGGAAGTCGGTACACCGCGCCCGAGCCGGTGCGCTGAACGTCCACAAGCGATGAATCCACCAGGCTGATCAGCGCGTCGAGAGCGGCCGCGGACGCGCCGCACAGCCGCTCGGCCTCGTCGACGCCGGCCGGCGTCGAAAGCGCCGACATCCCGTACAGCAGCCGCACGGCGTGCGGCGTGAGCTGCCGGCAGGCTTCGTCGAGCACGTCCGACAGTTCGCCGCGTGCGTCGAGCACGCCGAATGGTTCGGCGTGCAGGCGTCGCAGCAGCTCCGCTTCTCCAAGCACCGGCACGACGCGGGCGAGGATCTCCATGGCAGGCGGGAAACCGTCCACCGCGGCGGCCAAGGCGGTGCAGTCGCCAAGATCCGCGCCGCCTCCGCAGGCGGCGGCGCGGCGGCGCAGCAGGGTCGCCGAGTCGGCGACGGACATCGTCGGCAGCGCCCACTTGACCTCGCCAGGAAGCCCCAGCGGCTGCCGGGACGCCGAAAGCACGCTGACGTCGGGGCAGTCGGAAAGCAGTCGAGTCACGGCCGAGGCGTGGTGCGTTCTGGCGCCGTCGAACACCAGCAGGCAGTTGCGGGAGCGCAGCGTCTCGATAAGCGTGTCCATGATGGGTCGGAACGGGTCGGGGCGCAGCCCCAAAGTCTCGGCGATCGGCGCGGCCGGATCGGTGTCGGCGTCCAGCGCGGCGTACCAGACGCCGTCGCGGTACGCGGGGGCGATTCGCCGGGCGAAGGTGCGCACCAGACGGGTCTTGCCGGTTCGCGGCAGGGCCGTGACGCTGAGGAGACGGTGGGTCTCAAGCAGCCGCGCGAGTTCGCCGATCTCGCGGTCGCGCCCGACGAATTCGTCTTCGCAGGCGGGGAGGTTGTGGGGCCGCGGCTGGGCCGCGGGCGGGGGGAAGCCGTCGGGGAGTCCTTCGGAGTTGATCTGGTGCAGGTGCTCGGGGTCGTCGAAGCCTCGCAGCAGGTGCAGGCCGAGGTCGACCTCCTTGCGCGGCTCCCGGACGGCGTCGAGCGTCGCCTCGGTGCACAGGATCTGGTCGCCGTGCGCGGCGGCGCACACGCGCGCCGCGCGGTGCACCAAAGACGTGGCGTACCCCTGTTCGTCGGGGACGGCGTGCCCGGAGTGCAGGCCCATCCGAACCTTGGGACGCGCCGGCGAACTCCAGCCGGGATCGGTCGGCCAACGGTGCGCGGCCAGGGCGTGCTGCGCTTCGACCGCGGCGTTCAGCGCGGCGTCGGCGTCGGAAAAGACCACAAAAAAAGAATCGCCCTCCGTGAGCAATTCAGTCCCCGTGTACTTGCCGAACACATCCCTCAGCAGCCGTCTGTGGTCGTGAAGCATGCGTCGATACCCGTCCCCGAGCTGGCAAGCCATCCGGGTGGAACCTTCGATGTCGGTGAACAAGAAAGTGACCAGGCCGCTGGGAAGCGCGGGTCCTGAGTCCCCAATATCGTCCACGTGAGACCTCCTTTCCCCCGTGGGCAGGGCACAGCCGGCGCGTCAATGCCGACGCGACGACGATGCGGCGTGTGATGGATCGTGAACCCGGATCTCTCGACGACGTCAAGCCGGACGCAGTGCTCCCCAGACGTCGCGAAAGGGGTTCGTGAGGCGAAACGATCAAGACCGCCGTGGGGTTGCGAGATGAACACCATGACTTCCGGTTTTTTGACGAGTGTCCGTTTCCGGGCATCTAGACCTCGAGGACGATACTCCGACTGCTTGGGAAACGGTTGTCTACTGCCGTGCCGCCATGCCCGCCGCCGTCAACTCCGCTTTCGGGTCGTCGGCGACGTTCCTACGCAGCAACGCCAACGCGATCATGCCGTCCTCGTAGTGCCGCGACGCGGTGCCGAGAACACCTACCGTGCGAGTCGCAAGCTTCACCTCGGTCCCCGGAGGCGGGGCCTGCTCTTGTGTGCCGTCGAGGTGCAGCATTGCCAGACGCCGCGGCGGCTTTCCCATGTTGTGGACGCGCGCCACGGTTTCCTGGCCGCGGTAGCAGCCCTTGTCCAAGTGGACGGCGGCGCGCAGCAGGCTCGGCGTCTCGTGCGGGATGGTCTTGTCGTCGGTGTCGACACCGACTCGGGGCCGCAGCGCCGGGATGCGCAGCGTGTCGTAGGCCCACATGCCGGCCGGCGGGAGCTTGTCAAGCGAGGCGGCTTCGAGTTCCCGCTCCAGCTCGGAGCGGGGAATCATCCGGTCGACCGTGACGAACCCCAGCGCGTCGGTGCGTCGCTCGAAGCCTCCTTCGGGCGTGCCGCAACCGGCGTAGACCGTAGAGGGCCGCGCCGGCAGCGTCCCCGAGGGGAACTTGGGGCCGGGCACGTCGAGCACGTCCGGGGCGGGGCGAGCGTACGGACCGGTGTAGGTCAGCAGCCCGAACTCGGCGGAGACGTCGGCGATCTCGACCTGCGAGAAGAAACGCATCTTGGTCAGGAACTCCCGCAGTCCCGCGCCCGCGCCCGGCTCGGTGTCGAGCCAGACCACGCCGTTGCCCGCGTCGTGGAAGACCACGGCGTGATGTTCGACGCGACCCTGCGGCGACAGCACCGTCAGCTCGGCGCCCAGCTCGTCGCCGAGCTCGAGCAGGTGCTGCGTGGTGAGACTGTGCAGCCACGTCAGACGGTCGGGACCCGAGACGGTCAGGACGTCCCGGTCGCCGCGGTCGACAAGCGCGCCGGTCGTGGCCAGCAGACGCTGTTCTCGCAGCGGATCCCCGTAATGCCACGCGACGACGGAGTCTTCCGTCTCGCGTACCGCGCCGGAGCGCGACAACAGCATCGTCATGAACTCGCCTTCTTTTCGCAGGCTGCGCAGACGCCGAACAGCGCGACGTGTCCCACGTCGAGCAGAAAGCCCTTCTGCTCTTCGACGGAACGCCGCACCGAGGCGAATACTTCCGGCGCCACCTCGTCGACCGTGCCGCACCGGTGGCACACCAGATGCACATGGCCGCGATCTCCGGCCAGGTGATAAACGGGCGCGCCGTGCGACAGGTGTGTATGCGCTATCAAGCCGAGGCTCTCCAGCAGGTCGAGCGTGCGGTACACCGTGGTGATGTTGACTCCGGCGACCTGACCGCAGATAGCCTCGTGCAGCTGATCGGCGGTGGCGTGGCCCAGGTCGCTCACCGCGTCCAGGATCAGCTGGCGTTGCGCGGTGACTCGCAGGCCGTGTGCGCGCAACACCTCGGCCAAGGCGGGAGTGTCGCGGGACATGCGAATGATCATACGAGTATGTGGATAGGAGAAAGGGCGGCGTCGGCGGGGTCGGTGCCGCGGCCGTCGGCCCGAGTCGCCTCACGGCGCCGGCGGTGTAGATCCAGGTACCGTGGCGCCATGGCTGAAGTGCTCGCGGTGCTCGACAAAGGCGTGGTGAATTCGAACGAGGCGCTGCTGTGCGGCGACGACCTCGGCGTGTTGCGCGGAGACGGCGTCTTCGAGACCGTCAACGTGCGCGCGGGCGTCCCGTTTCTGCTCGACGAGCACTTGACGCGCATGGCCGGATCGGCGCGACGACTCGACATCGATCTGCCCGACGCCGACCGGCTGCGGACGCTGGCGCGACAGGCATGCGAGGGTTTCGGCGACGCCCGCGAAGGGGCGTTGCGGCTGATCTGCACCCGCGGACTGGAAGCCGGCAGCGCGCCGACGGTGTACGCCACCGTGAACCCCGTCGGCGAGAGCGTGAGGCTGGCGCGTCGCGAAGGGCTGCGCATGACCGGCCTGTCGATGGGCTACACCGTCGACGCCCGCGCGCGAGCCCCGTGGCTGCTCGGCGGCGCCAAGTGCCTGTCCTACGCCGCCACGATGGCGGTGCAGCGCTACGCCAAGGAAGCCGGATACGACGACGCCCTGTGGGTCTCCGAGGACGGCTTCGCCCTGGAGGGCCCCACGTCCACGCTGGTGTGGCTCGACGGCGACACCCTGTGCACCGTGCCGCTGGACACCGGAATCCTGTTCGGCACCACCGCGGCCTACCTGTTCGAGCACGCCGGCGACGTCGGCCTGCGCACCAAGGAGCTGCGGATCCGCCCCGAGGAGCTGGCCGGCGCCGACGGGGTGTGGATGACCTCGTCGGTGCGCGGCGTCGCCCCGGTGCGCTCGCTTGACCTCACCCGCATGCCCCGCGGCGGCGACGCGCCCACGCAAATCGAGTTCGGCGCAAGCGCGTTCGGCGCCAAGCTGCAGGGGCTTGCGGGATTCCCGCTGCCGACCTGAATTCGCTGGTAGTGACGTCGCCGGAACCGGCTGTGCAGTGAGCCGGGCAACACCTTCCTCGACTCACAGGCACTTCACAGCGATCCCCAAGCCGCATTTCAGAAGCGACCCCCATAGTAAGAATCAGTTCCGGTCACGCCGACAAGTCGATCAGCCGGCTCGGGCATCCGGTTTGATCGACGCGGAACGACTCTGGGGGCACCACGTCGCGGTGGGCCAACGGGCACGGCCCGTCGCGACGCTAAATAAATAGGCGGATTGTGGGCACTCTCCGCCTATCCTCGCCGCGACGCTTGGGCAAGCGTCGCGG
>JBOGDN010000268.1:0-4697 GCA_050742995.1 Stackebrandtia sp.
GGAGGAGTACGAGGTGGTACTCACCCAACGGGATCTCACGGACCTTCACACCCTCGGCGATCTCGAGGAGCTGCTGCGCAGTCGCCAGGAAACCACGGCGAACGAGAACTGAAGCCATGAATGAAGCCGTGCTCCTGTTGGTCCTGCTCAACTTCGGCGCCATCGGCCTGTTGACCGTCCGGTTCTTCCGGTCGGATTTCCAGCCGACCCTGAAGTGGCTGGCGGCCGCCTTGCCGCATTTCGCGTGCCCCGGGCTGCTCATCGCGGCCTATCTCGCAGACCTGAATCCGATCGCCCCACAGGGATGGACCCGGCCGCTGGAGATCGTCGCCGTGGTCTTGAGCGCGTCGTCGATCGCGCTGATGTTCTTCACGTGGGGCAACCACCGCATCCCGCTCGCCCACTTCCATCAGCATGACGACGTCCCAGAACACATCGTCACTCATGGCGCGTACCAACGGATCCGCCATCCCTTTTACGCCTCGTACTTCCTGTTGTACGTCGCGGCGGCGGCGGTCTTCCCGCACTGGGGCTCCCTCGGCATCCTCGCCTACGTCATAGTCGCCATGAACCTCACGGCTGCCGGCGAGGAGCGGCGCTTGAGCGACTCGGAGTTCGGCGACGAGTACCGGCGGCATATCGCACGCACCGGCCGGTTCATGCCCACGCCCGTCCGCGGGTCGGCGCCGGTGCGCTGAAAAGGCCGCCGTGGATACGCACCGCCCTTCGCTCCAGGAGCACTCTGTCATGACCAGTGTTTCATCCACATTCGAGATCACCGGTTCGCTGCCGGGCATCGTGGCCGCCGAAGCCCGCCGTGATCCAGGTCGGACGGTCTTCACCGCCCTGGACCACCGCGGGGAGCCGGCCGCCGCCTTGACCGCGGGAGAGCTGGACGCCGCGGCGGGCTCGCTGGCCGCGACGTTGCGCAGTCACGCCGCTCCCGGAGCGAGGGTGCTGGTGCCGGCCATGCCCGGGCTGCGGTTCCAGGTGGCGTTTCTGGCCTGTTTGTACGCGGGCATGGCGGCCGTGCCGGTGCCGGCGTTGTCGGCGCCGTCGGCCGGCGGCGCGCGGACCAGACGCCTGAACCGCCTGGAGGCGATCTGCCGGAAGATCGACCCGGCGATCGCCGTCGCGCCGGCTGATCGGATAGACAAACTGCTCGCGCGGGGGTGGGTCGACGACGATCAGCTCGCCAAGATTCGGCTGGTGTCAACCGATCCGTCGAGCACGGCCGTTCCGGCGTCCGCGCCCGAAACGGCGGAAGACGGCGAACTGGCGTTCCTGCAGTTCACTTCCGGCTCGACGTCGGCGCCAAGAGGCGTGATGATCACCCATGGCGCGCTGACGGCCAATCAGGCCTTGCTGTGCGAACACATGGGCATCACCGAGGCCACCACCATCGTCACCTGGCTGCCGACCTACCACGACATGGGTCTGAGTCTGGGTTTGCTGCTGCCGCTCTACGCCCGCGCCGCCGCCGTGGTCATGGATCCCGCGACCTTCGTGACGCATCCGCAAAGGTGGCTTCAAGCGATGTCGGGACTGCCTGACGTGATGTCGGCCGCGCCCGACTTCGCCTATGCCTGGTGCGCCAAAAAGGTCTCAGAAGCCGACAAGGCGGGACTCGACCTGAGCGGCTGGCGGGTGGGAGTGGACGGCGCGGAACCGGTGCGCGCGCAGACGCTGCGCGCCTTCCAGGACGCCTTCGCCGGCTGCGGTCTCGACGAACGGACGCTGACCCCGGCGTACGGGCTGGCCGAGTCCACACTGTTCGTCAACGGAGGCTCGGGAGAGACCGCCGCGGTGACGCGGCTGTACGACCGCCAGGCGCTCAACGACGGGAAGGCGGCGCCGGCGTGCGACGGACCCGGCACGCTCGGGCAGGTGGAACTGACCGGCTTGGGTCGGCCGGGCCCGGGCGTGCGGGTGGAGATAGTCGACCCGCAGACCCGTCGCGGCTGCCCGGAACGCTCCATCGGGGAGATATGGGTGCACTCGCCGAGCAACGGCGTGGGTTACTGGGGCGATCCCGACGACAGCCTCCAGACCTTCGGCGCGACGTTCGCCGACGGGCGGGGCGTGCGCTGGCTGCGCACCGGCGACCTCGGTTTCGTCGACGACGGCGAACTGTTCGTCACCGGACGCAGCAAGGACCTCATTGTGATCCACGGCGCGAATTACTATCCTCAGGACTTCGAGCAGCTCGCGCGGCAGTCGCACCCGCTGCTGGAAGGCGAACTGGCGGCGGCCTTCGCCGACGAAGACGCGCACCGGGTAACCGTCGTCGTGGAGGCCGACCGTCACACCCCGGCCGAGGCGGCGCTCGAAGCGGCCCGCGCGGCCGTGCGGGCCGTGACAGCCGAACTGCCGGTCACCACTGATCTCGTGGTGGTGCCGCGCAACCAGTTGCCGCGAACTACCAGCGGCAAATCGCAGCGACGGGAGGCCGCCGCTCGGCTGCGGGACGGACGGTTCTCGATACTCGCGCAATGGCCCCGTTCCTTCGGCTGAACTGACGCCGCCCACCCGCCGACATGAAAGAGATCCGTCCATGACCAACGACCGCGCGGTGCTGATCACCGGCTGTTCCTCAGGCGTCGGCCAAGCCGCCGTCGTGCGTTTCCTGCGTGCCGGCCACCCGGTCTACGCCACCGCCCGACGACCCGAGACCCTGACGGGTTTGGCCGAAGCCGGCGCCGTCGCGCTCGCGCTTGACGTCACCGACGAAGAATCGATGACGGCGGCGGTCAAGCGCGTGGAGGACGAGCACGGCGCCGTGGGCGTCTTGGTCAACAACGCCGCCTACGGCATGCAGGGCGCGATCGAAACGGCGCCGCTGGACCAGGTGCGACTGCAATACGAGACCAACCTGTTCGGCCTGATCCGCCTGTGCCAGCTGGTCCTGCCGGGAATGCGCCGCCAGGGTTTCGGGCGCATCGTCAACGTCTCGGCGATGGGCGGCCATTTCACGTTGCCGGGCACCGGCGTGCTGCATTCCTCCAAGCACGCGTTGCGGGCAGTCTCCGACGCCATGCGAATGGAACTGCGGCCTTTGGGCGTCGCGGTCAGCATGGTCGAGCCCGGCCCGATTCGCACACCTTTCCCGGACAAGGCCAACGCCACGATTCCGACGGACACCGTGTCCGCTGTCTACGATCGTTTCCATGCCAACCTGGCCGCTCGAATGGAATCCGCATACGAACCCAAAGCCCGCAAGATGGTGCTCGACGCCGACACCGTCGCCCGTCGCGTCGAACGCGCCGCGCACGCGAACCGTCCTAAAGCCCGCTATCCCGTCGGCGTCATGTCCCGGGGCGTCATCACGCTGAAACGCCTGCTGCCGGACGCGGCGCTCGACGCCTTGATACGTGTGCTGTTCCCGGCGCCGCGTCGAACATAAAGTCTAATTCACCTTAATTTACTTTAGAATGTCTATTAAGCCTATTTCGAGTTACCTTGCGCAGCAAGCGATTCACAGAATACTCACATCTTTCTCTCAGGAAGCTCTGCAACTATCCTGGCTTCGCGCCGAAGAATTCGGCGCGTCGACATTGCCCAAAATAAAAGATAAAGAAAGGACGCAGATGTCGCGAAAGAAATCGCTGCGTCGTTACGGTGTTCCGATCGCAGTCGGAGCCGGTGCGCTGCTCATCGCCACCGGAACGGGAATCTTCATGGCAGGCGCCGACGACGATCTTCCCGAACGTACTGCCGAAGACCTCTTCGAGGCCGTGCAGAACGCCGACGTCGAAGGATACGTCGGCACGATCGAACAGACGTCGGACCTCGGGATGCCGGACCTCGGACTCGACAGTGCGAACCCGGCGTCGCTGTCCCCCGGATCCCACGAGTTCGGCGTTTGGAGCGACTCCTCCGGCAACATGCGAGCCTCGGCGGAAGGCGACCTCGCCGAATCCAGCATCGTCGTCAACGACTCCGACATGTGGGCCTTCAACAAGGAACTCGGCCTGGCCGGTCACTCCGTGCTGCCCGAGGACCTCGCCGGACTTCCGGCCTCCCCCCTGTCGCCGCTGTCGGCGCTGGCCGGCTTCTCGGGCGACCCGGCCCAGACGGCCGACTCGGTGCTGAGCGTCGTGGAAGACGTGGACGACCTGGAGCTGACGACCGACGGCGTCGAGACGATCGCCGGACGGGACGCGTACGGGCTGCTCATCGAGCCCAAGGCCGAAGACGTCCTGGTGGACGCCATGCGGCTCGTGGTGGACGCCGAGACCGGCCTGCCGCTGCAGACGCAGCTCTTCTCTCAGGGCAAGGAGACCCCCGCCTTCGAGAACGTCTTCAAGAATCTCGAGCTCGAAGTGCCCGACGCCGACGTCTTCGAATTCGAGCCGCCCGAGGGCGTCGAGGTCGTCGAAGGCGCCGTCTCCGAGGTTCTCGGCACGCTCCAGGGCGTCGCGCTCGGCGGCGACGCGACCGCGATCGGATCCGGACTTGAGACGATCTCGGTGTCCGAACTCGACCAGCAGGAGCTGCTGGACCAGCTGGCCGCGCTTGGCGTCGACACCTCCGCCGTGGACGACGCGCTGAGCACTCTGGAGCCGGTCTCCGGCGACTGGGGTTCGGGCAAGCTGCTGCAGACGGACCTGTTCAACGTCCTGCTGTCCGACGACGGCGTCATCGCCGCCGGCGCCGTGAGCCCCGAGATGCTGTACGAGGTCGTCTGACCTCGCCCC
>JBOGDN010000269.1:0-5226 GCA_050742995.1 Stackebrandtia sp.
ATCTGTTCTCGGTGGCCTCAGAGCTGGTGGCCGAGCTCGGTTCGGAGACCGTGCGCACTCAGGCGCGAACCTTCTCCCGGCTCGTCCAGGGCCAGATCGCCGAGACCGTCGGGCCGCCGAACGACGCCGACCCGATCAAGTGGTACCTGCACGTGCTTGCGGAGAAGACCGGCTCGCTCATCGCCACCGCCGCCCGGCTCGGCGCGCAGTTCGCCGGGGCCTCCGGCGAAGTCGTCGAGTCGGTCGCGGAGTTCGGCGAGATCATCGGGGTGGCATTCCAGCTGTCGGACGACCTGCTCGACATCGCCTCCGACGGCGACACCACCGGCAAGACGCAGGGCACCGACCTCATGGAGGGCGTGCCGACGCTGCCGGTCCTGTACGCCCGCAGCGAGGAGAACTCCTCGCCGCGGCTGCGCCAGCTTGTCTCCGGCCCCGTCGCCGCCGAGGACCTCGACGAGACGCTGCGGCTGCTGCGCGCGTCCAAGGCCATGGACGTCGCGCTCAAGACGCTCCAGTCCTACGGGGAGCGGGCCAAGGCCATCGCCTCGGACCTGCCGGACGGCCAGGCGCGCGACGCGCTGGTCAGCGTGTGCGACTACATGACCGAACGGTCAAGCTGAGCGCGAAGACGATCGAGGGCGCCTCGTGACGCGAACGACGCGCAATCGCAATCAGAACGAAAGCCGCAGCTCGAACCGCCGACCGGTCCGGCACGTCGTACCCGCTACAACGGTCCGTCATGCCGAATCGGAAAGCCGGGTTGATCCCATGAAACGGTCGTCTAACACGAAATACGTTGTGGCAGCGCTGGTCGCGGGGCTCCTGTTCGCCGGCGGGTGCAGCGGGGACTCCTCTGAGGAGGGGGCGACGGCGGACGGCGCCGCCCCGGAGGCCGCCGACAAGGCCCCCGACGAGGAGGGCGGCGGCGAGGCCGAAGAAGACTCGCTGCAACACCTCGAGCCGACGCCCGACGAGGACCGGGCCGTCGTCTACACCGCCGAGCTGGTCGTACGGGCCGAAGATCCCGCGGCCACGGCGGACGAGGCCGCCGGCGTCGTCTCCGGAGTCGACGGCTTCGTCGCCGAGGACGTCCGCGAAAGCGACTCCGACCTGGCTTCGGCCACTCTCACGATGCGCATCCCCGTCGACTCGTTCCACGACACTCTCGACGCGCTGAGCTCGCTCGGCGACGAGGAGGTGTCGCGGAACATCGCCGCCGAGGACGTGCAGGAACAGATCGTCGACGTCGACGCGCGCATCGAGTCCATGCAGGCCAGCGTCGAACGCACCCGCGACTTGATGGAGCAGGCCGAGTCCATCGACGACATCGTCACCCTCGAAAACGAGCTGACCACACGCGAAGCTGATCTGGCCGCGCTGCAGGGCAAGCTGGAGTCGTTGAACGACGCCGCCGAATATTCCACCCTCGAACTGCGGGTGATCACGCCCGAAGCGGCGGCCGAGCCCGACGACGACCTTCCCGACGGATTCGTCGGCGGGCTCGCGGCGGGTTGGAAGGGATTCGTCGGCCTGGTGTCCTTCGGGGTCATGATCTTCGGCGTGCTGCTGCCGTTCCTGATCGCGTTCGGGACGCCGGCCGGCGCGCTGTGGTGGTGGCTGCGGCGACGCTCGGCGCGCAGAAAGGCCGCGGCGTCCCCGCCGAGACCGCAAAGCGCCGAATCGATTTAGTCGCGCCTGGCCCTGGTCTTGGAGGAGACGACGATCGCCCCGACCAGGGCCGCCAGCAGCAGCACCGAAAGCAGCTCGAACGGCAGCACCCAGGCGCCGAAGATCTCGGCGCCCACGGGACCCGCCCCGCCGGGAGTCACCTCGGAGAGGTCCACGCGCGTGGCGCGAAACGCCTCGACGAACACCGCGGACAGGCCGAGCCCGACGCCGGCGCCGACGATCGCGCCGGGCCAGCGCGCCCGGTCCAGCTCGGCGCTGGCGCCGATGGGCGCGCGCGTGAGCATCACGGCGAACAGCATCAGCACCACCACGGCGCCCACGTAGATCAGCACCGTCACCCAGGCCACCAGCTCGGCGGCGAGGACCAGGAAGCACGCGGCGAGCCCGCCGAGCGCCACCACCAGCCACAGGCCCGCCCGCACCAGGTGGCTCGTGGTGACCACCCGCACCGCCGCGGCCAGCGTGATCAGGCCGAAGACGACGAGGAGGACGTCCGTGACCGTCATGACGTCTGCTTCTCCGCGGCGACTTCGGCCTTGGACTTCTCTCCCATCGGGTCGTGCGCCGGCGGCGCGGGCACCGTCGGCATCCACTCCCCGAGCCGGTCCTTTTCGTGCAGCAGATCGCGGATGTCGGTCTCGGCGTATTCGAACTCCGGCGACCAGAACAGGGCGTCGAAGGGGCACACCTCGATGCAGATCCCGCAGTACATGCACAGCGAGAAGTCGATGTCGAAGCGGTCGAGGACGTTGCGCTGCCGCGAGCGGGCGGCGCCGGGCGTCTCGACGGTCTCCTTGTGGGAGTCGATGTAGATACACCAGTCAGGACACTCGCGGGCGCACAGCATGCAGACGGTGCAGTTCTCCTCGAGCAAGGCGATGACGCCGCGCGAACGCGGCGGCAGGTGCGGGGCCTCGTCGGGGTACTGGTGGGTGTGCGTCGGCTTGGTCATCGTCTTGAGCGTGGTGGCCAAGCCCTTGGCGAGTCCGCTGCCCGGCATGTTCATGCCACACATACTGGCATGGACGCCCGCGGGGCCGCTCGGTCGTCGAGCGGCCCCGCCAGACGCGTCACGGTCCGTCGACCTCGCGCAGGCCTTCGCCGCGTTCGGCCAGCAGCCAGCGTGTGACGCCGATCGCGCGCAGGAACGCCGGGTCGTGGCTGACCGCGATCAGGGCGCCCTGAAACGCCGTCAGCGCCTGCTCCAGCTGCTTGACGCCGGCCAGGTCGAGGTTGTTGGTCGGCTCGTCGAGCATCAGCAGCTGCGGCGTCGGCTCGGCCAAGACGACGGCCGCAAGGGCCGCCCGCAGCCGCTCGCCGCCCGACAGGGTCGCCGCCGGCTGCATGACCTTGTCGCCGCGGAACAGAAACCGCGCCAGCCTGTTGCGCAGCAACGCGTCCGGACGGTCGGGCGCGAGCCGCTTGACGTTGTCGAACACGCTGAGCGCGTCGTCGAGCAGCTCCAGGCGCTGCGGCAGGTACCGCGCCGGCGCCAGCATCCGCAGCGAACCGCGGTCGGGCTCCAGCTCTCCGGCGAGCATCCGCAGCAGCGTCGTCTTGCCGGCCCCGTTGGCGCCGAGCAGGCCGATGCGTTCGGGACCGCGCACATGCAGGTCGAAGCCGGCCTCGCCCCACAGACCCCAGCGGTCGACGCCTTGGGCGACGAAGACGTCGCGTCCGGCGGGGACCTCGGTCTCGGGCAGGTCGACGCGGATCTCGGCGTCGTCGCGCACCTTTTCCTCGGCCTGGTTCAGGCGCTGTTTGGCCTGGTCCAGGTCGTCTTGGTGCCCGTCCTTCAGCTTCGCCGCACTGACCTGCGCCTGCCGTTTCCGCTCTTTCATGACGGCGCGGGGCTCGCGCTTTTGCTCGTACATCTTCTTGCCGTAGCGGGTCCGCCGCGCCAGCTTCACCTGAACGTCGACCAGCTCCCGCTTCTGCTTGTCGACGTCGGCTTTGGCGACGCGGACCATCCGCTCGGCGGCCTCCTGCTCGATCGCGATCGCCCGCTCGTAGGCGTCGAAGCCGCCTTCGAAGGTGCGCACGCGGCCGTCGCGCAGCTCGGCGACGGCGTCGACGCGACGCAGCAGCTCGCGGTCGTGACTGACGATCAGCAGCGTCCCGGCGAACTCGTCGACCGCGCGGTACAGCCGCCGCCGCGCCGTGACGTCCAGGTTGTTGGTGGGCTCGTCGAGCACCAACACCCTCGGCCGGCGCAGCAGCCGCCCCGCAAGACCCACCAGCATGGACTCTCCTCCGGAGAGCCCGGACACGGTGCGGTCCAGCTCCACGTGGTCGAGCCCGAGCCGGTCGAGCTGCGCGCGGGCGCGCTCTTCGACGTCCCAGTCGTCGCCCACCGCGGCGAAGTGGGCCGCGTCGGCGTCTCCGGACTCGATGGCCCGCAACGCCTTGCGGGCTTCGGCGACGCCGAGCAGCTCGTCGACGCGGGCATCGAGCCGCAGCGGCAGCTCTTGCGGCAGGTAGGCCAGCTCGCCGGAGACGGCGACAAAACCGCGCGCCGGCTTCAGCTCTCCCGTCAACAGCCGCAGCAAGGTGGTCTTGCCGGCGCCGTTCGCGCCGATCAGCGCGGTGCGGCCGTCGCTTGCGACGAACTCCAGCCCGTCGAAAACCTTCGCGCCGTCGGGCCACGCGAAAGCCACGTCGTTGAGCACGACAGACGTAGACATAACGATCTCCTCTCGACAGTGGTGAATGTCTGGTGATGAGGAGACACCGCGTGAACGCGGCAGAAGATTCGTCGCAGAAGAGGGAGATCCCCCGACGGCAGACTCGTCTAGATCGCTCGCGTGCGATGCGGCTGGAAACGTCCAGCGGCGACGTCGACACGCGGTGCCTGCGATCTAGCGGTACAAGTCCGTCTCGATTCGTCGGGGACAAAGACGTCGACCATCGTAACCGCGACGCGTCCCCGAGAGCAACCGAACAGTGCCTGAAGTCACCCGGGCCGGCGAGGCCTCAGCGACGGCGGAGCGGGTCGTTGGCCACCTCGGCGCGCTCGAAGCAGTCGTACTTGAGCGCTTGCGCCTCCACGGCATGGAGCCGAATCGCCGTGCGCAACGCGATCAACAGCTCCTCGAGGAACTCTTCTTCCGACAGGGTCTGGACGGTTTCCGGACGAAGGCGCAGCTTCCAATCGTCCAGGGCGATCGTCTTGACGCGCACATACCCTCGCGCGGAAGCGCCGACGACTTCCAGTTCCCGGCGACGGCGCAGATAGTCGCGGGTGCGCGGGTCGGCGGCGGCCCCGGGATCTCGCTGGAACGTCACCCCCACCTCCCCGACGGCTTCGGCGCAGCCGAGTCGGTGACGCTCCCAGAGGTCGGCGAACAGCTGACCGAGCTGATGCTCCAAAGTCTGCGTCGTGTATCGACGGTAGTTTTCGGGTCGAAACTGGACAGTGACCTGCGACAGCCCGCCGACGCGGGCCCTGATCCGGCCGTCGGGCGACAGCGCGCTGACGCTCAGGCTGTCGAGAAGCTTGGCTACTCGTCCCATCGGTGTTCCTCGCGGTTGTCG
>JBOGDN010000270.1:0-1808 GCA_050742995.1 Stackebrandtia sp.
CTCTTGTCCAGCTTGACGTTCACGAGTTGCCCGGCGTGGACGTGGCGGGCTACTCCGGAAGTTACGGCGTCGCCGGCACTCCGGACGAGTCCAAGGCGTCGTCGGCCGCAAGCGCCGACTTCAGCGACTCCGACGGCGTGCTGGAGCACGTCACGGTGTCGGAGGACCAGGTCGCCGCCACCGAGTGGACGCAGAAAGGCGGAGAGCTCTCCGCGTCCGCGCAGGCTTCCGAGGTCGTCGCGCACGTCGGCGGCATCGCCGACCTCGTGACGGTCTCCCCGATCGACTCGTTCGCCAAGTGCACCGCCGAAGGCGAGCCCGAGGTCGTCCTGGACGGCGACGCCGTCTCGGTCTCCGTGCTCGGCGCCGCGATCCCGACCGACGGCAAGCGCTACGACGTCGAGGTGACCGGCGAAGACATCGGCAAGCCCGAGGTGGACAACGGAATCATCAAGGTCTGGGCGGAATCGGTCGTCGAGACCGGCGAGCGTTCCGCCGAAGCCTGGTTCAACGTGCGCATGGAGGCCAAGTTCTTCGACGCCGACGGCAAGCGGCTCGACAAGGGCCCGCTGGCCGACCTGCAGCTGGGACGCGTCAGCGTCGAGTGCGCGCCGCCTGTCGCCGAGGAGCCGCAGCCGCAGCTTCCGGTGACCGGCAGCTCGATGCTGATCCCGGGCCTGATCGGGGTCGCGGCCGTGCTCGTCGGCGTCGGCGCCCTGGTGCTGTTGCGTCGTCGTTCGGCCGCCTCGCAGTAACTCCGCGGGTCGCAAGTGTGCTCCCCGCGTGAGCGGGGACGAGCTCGACATGAGCGGAATCCGCCCCCGTTTCGAACCGCGACGGTTTGAAACGGGGGCGGCGTCGTGTGTGCGACGGGGCTTTGACGGGCGTGCCCGGCGCCGGTTCTCGAACCCTTCGGGCGGGCGGGCGCGTCAGGCGCGGTCGAGACGGCGGCGCAGCGTGTCTGCGGGGAGGGTGTACGCGCCGTGGCGGCGGGTGCCGTCGGCGACCTCCTTGTCGCTGGAGACCACGACCACCGGCCGACCGTTGGGCTCGGCGCGCACCAGCGCGCGGATGACCTCGTCCGCGGTCTGGTCCTTGCGGCTGAACAGCACCCGCACCCCGCGTGGCGCCGACGGCATCCCGACCATCCTTTCGGCGCCGTCGAAGACCACCGTGGTCTCCGCGCCGGTCTGCGCCGCCAGCGCCGAAAGCCCACGCACCAGCCGCGCCCGCTGCTGCTCGAGCGTCATGTCGGCCCAGCTGCCGAGGGTGACGTTATATCCGTCGACGACGAGATGGCTCTGCGGCAACGCCAGCAGCTGATCCAGCCGCGCCGGGTCGTCGGCCTCCAGCCCGCGGGCGCGCTCGGTCGCGCGTTCGTCCGGACGCGTCGCCTCGCAGTCGGCGACGAAATCCGCCGGCGTGTACGCGGACGGCTCGAGTCCCAGCTCCCGACGCAGACCCTGCGCGGCCCCGCTCATGGTCTGCAGCAGCAGCCACAGCCGGGACTCGTTGAGGGCGCGGGCGTCCCTGGCGCCTCGACGCGCCCGCTCCAGCGCCTGCGTCGACTCGTTCAGCTGGCCCTTCAGCCGCTTCACCTCGGCGGCGTGGTCGACTTCGGCCTGACGCAGCCGCCCCTTCTCCGACGACAGCGCGTCGGAGGCCTTGCGTTCGCGTCGCTTCAGCTCGCGCAGCTCCTTGGCGAGGCCGCGGTGCTGTCGCCTCAGGTCCTCGGTCTCGGTGCGCATCTCGGCCAGCTCCACGCGCAGCTTCTCGGCCTCGCGCTGCGCCGTGGCGCGGTCGTGCTC
>JBOGDN010000271.1:0-2631 GCA_050742995.1 Stackebrandtia sp.
CGCCGCGGCCGCCTCGGCCTCCGGGCGGCGGCTGGCCGACGCGCGCGTCACCCTCGCCGCCCCGGTTCCCGACCCGAGCGCGCTGCTGGGACGCCCCACAGTCAACCTGCGGCACTTCCCGAACCTGTCCGCGGGCCGGCAGGATTCCCCCGCCGTCCACGAGCTGGTGATGGCCGTCTTCGACGACCTCGTCGTCGCCGACGCCTGGATCGGCGAAGGCGAGCTGGAGTTCCCGCCCGCGCCCGGCGAGGAGCTGGACGCTCTGGCGCCGCAGCGCACCGGTCGCGGATTCCGGGCGTTCCTGTCCTACACCGTCTCCGACCTGCGGGTCCTCGAGACGGCCGCGGCGGCTTAAAGTGAAGACTCGGTCAGTCCGCATCGGGCACCAGGGCCGGCAGGGCCGCCGAAAGCGGATCCCGGATCACCGCGTCGGCGTGTCGGTCGTAGGGCGTGGGGTCGCCGTTGCACACGACGACCTTCGCCTCGGCGCGCAGCGCCACGTCGACCAGGCCCGCGGCCGGGAACACCGACAACGACGTCCCGGCGGCGACGAAGACGTCGCAGGAAGCCGCGGCCTGCGCGGCGGAGCGCAGCACGTCGGCGTCGAGGCTCTCGCCGAAGAACACCACGGCGGATTTGAGGACGCCGCCGCAGTCGAGGCACGCCGGGTCCGACTCGCCCGCCTCCACCCGGTCGAGGGCGTCGCGCATGGCGGTGCGGGCCCGGCAGCCCAGGCACTCCACGCCGAACATGTTGCCGTGCAGCTCAAGCACCTTCTGCGGGCTGGATCCGGCCCTTTGGTGCAGTCCGTCGATGTTCTGCGTCAGCAGGGCGGCAAGCTTGCCGAGCCGCTCCAAGCGCGCCAGCGCCAGGTGGGCGGGGTTGGGCTCGACCGTCCATGCGGGATGTTCCGCGCGGCGAACCCACGCCTTGCGGCGGATCTCGGGGTCGCCGAGGTAGTGCTCGATGTCGGTGTACTTGGCGGCGTCCGGGTCATGCGTCCACACGCCGTTGGGGCCCCGGTAGTCGGGGATGCCGGAGTCCGTGGACACCCCGGCGCCGGTCAGAACCGTGACACAGTCGCATTCGTCGATCCAGTCCCGCACCTGGTTCAGCGTCATTCCGCCACCATACTTTCGCTTGCGGCACAGCGCCTCAAGAATTATTACCAGCAAGTAACATGGCGACGTGGCCAATAGCGTTATCGAGTTCGTCTCGCACGGCGACCAGCTGCTGGGGGTGCACCGCTACCCGCGAAGCCAGGGCCCGGCGGTCGTGGTGTTCCCCGCGATGGGGGTGCCCGCCCGCTACTACCGGCGGTTCGCCTCCGAGCTGGTCGCCGCCGGCTGCGACGTGTCCGTGGTCGACCTGCGGGGCACCGGCGACAGTCGGCCGGTCACCTCGCGGCGTTCCCACTGCGGCTACGCCGAGCTCGTCGCCGACGCCGGCGTCGTGCTCGACCACCTGTCGGAGCATCTGGAGGGCCGCACCACGCTGCTGGTGGGGCACAGCCTCGGCGGGCACGTGGCCTCGCTGAAGCTGGCGCTGCGGCAACGCGAGAGCGTCTCGGCGACGCCGCGGGTGCACGGGCTGGCGCTGGTGGCGTGCGGGCTGCCGTACCACGCCCTGTACGGCTGGCGCGCGCCGTACGTGCGCGCGTTCGGCGCCGCACTGCGCGCCGCCGCGCGGATTCTCGGGTACTGGCCCGGATACGGCTTCGGCGGGCGGCAGCCCGAGTGGGTCATCCGGGACTGGGCGCACACCGTCCGCACCGGGAATTTCGCGTCCGTCTCCGGAGTGGATCTCAACCCCGGACTCGGAGAGATCGACATGCCCGTCATGTCGGTCACAGTGGACAACGACCAGTTCACCCCGCCGGTGACCACGCGGCACCTCGTCGACAAGTTCTCCGCGGCCGAGGTCGTCGCGCATCACTACACCGACGCCGAGGCCGGCACTCGTCTCGACCATTTCAAGTGGGCCCAGGCTTCGGGGCCGCTGGTCAAACGCATCCGGTCCTTCGTCGACCGGCTGTGAGGCTTTGGCGTCAGGCGCGTTCGCGCACCGGCGCGTCGGGGACCGGGGCGGCGCGACGTCCGGATACCGCCACGGCCGCGGCCGTCAGGACCACGCCGGCGACCACCCACGGCGAGGGCCACGTCCGCGCGATCACGACGTCGAGCGCCAGCGCTCCGGCCAGCTGCCCGGCCACGACGCCCAGCCCCACGCGCAGCACCCCGAGGGTTCCGATGGCGAACATCACGCAGATCACCACGGCGGCGCCGAAGACGCCGCCCAGGTAAAGCCAGGGCTCGGACGGCAGGTCGAGAACGGGCAGCCCGACCGCGGCCGCCACGACGGCAATCGCCGCGTACAGCACGCCGGTGCCCGCGACGAAGTTCACCAGCCCGGTCGACAGCGGGTTGCCGGAGATCTCGTTGATCCGGCCGTTGAACGCCGCCTGCACCGCAAGACCCACGCCCACCGCGAGGATCGCCGGCGCCAGCCACCACATGCCGAGCGCGGCTTCGCGTCCGGCCTGGGCGAGGCTGACCGCCGCGATCGCCAGCAGCGCGCCGAGCACGCGGGGCGTCGTGACGCCGCGCCTGCCGCCGGGGCCGACTCCGGCGG
>JBOGDN010000272.1:0-7764 GCA_050742995.1 Stackebrandtia sp.
GTCTGGGACGTCGCGCGGCGGCGTCGGCGGAGGCGGCGCCGGCTCGACCTCGGGCCGCTCCGGCGGCTCGACGTCGACGGGCACGGCCTTGCCGATCCACTGCTCGCCGTCCCAATATCGCTGGGTCTGCGGCGAGGCCGGGTCTTTGTACCAGCCGGGTTCGATCTTGCTCATCGCAGCAAATTCTGTCAGGCCGAACCGACGGACCACGCCTCACAGGTTGCCGCGCTTCTCCTGCTCGCGCTCGAGCGCCTCGAACAGGGCCTTGAAGTTGCCTTTTCCAAAGCTGAGCGAGCCGTGCCGCTCGATGAGCTCGTAGAAGACGGTGGGGCGGTCCTGCTGCGGCTTGGTGAAAATCTGCAGCATGTAGCCGTCCTCGTCGCGATCGACGAGGATCCGTCGTTTCTTCAGCTCCTCGATGGGCACGCGGATGGCGCCGATGCGCGCGCGGAAGTCCGCGTCGTCGTAGTACGAGTCCGGGGCGTCCAGGAACTCCACGCCCTGAGCCCGCATGGCGTCCACCGAGGCGAGGATGTCGTTGACGGCAAGCGCTATGTGCTGCACGCCCGGCCCGCCGTAGAACTCGAGGTACTCGTCGATCTGGGACTTCTTCTTGCCCTGGGCCGGCTCGTTGATCGGAAACTTCACCTTGCGGGTGCCGTTGGCGACCACCTTGCTCATCAAGGCGGAGTATTCGGTGGCTATGTCGTCGTCGACGAACTCGACGATGTTGGTGAAGCCCATGACGCGCTGGTAGAACTCCACCCACTCCAGCATCTTGCCTTCCTCGACGTTGCCGACGACGTGGTCGATCGCCTGGAAGAAGCGCTTGGGTTCGCGGCCGGAGGCCACGGCGTCGGAGCGGTCGACCACGGGTCCGCGCGCGACGAATCCCGGAAGGAACGGCCCGTCGTATTTCGAGCGGTCCACCAGCACGTTGCGGGTCTCGCCGTACGCGCCGATCGCGGCGAGGCGGACCGTGCCGTGCTCGTCGGACAGATCGTGCGGCTCGACGACGCCGACGGCGCCGTGCTTCACCGCGTGGCGGTAGTTGGCGTCGACGTCGGGAACCTCGAGGGCGACCTCGGCGACGCCGTCGCCATGCCTGGCGTGGTGCGCCGAGGCTGTCGCGCCGGGGGCGACTCCGCCGGTCAGCACGAACGTGACCCCGCCGGAACGCAGCACGTACTCGGCGTGCTCCCGCCATCCCTGCTCCGGGCCGCGATAGGCCGTGCAGGTCATGCCGAAAGCGGTCGAATAGTAGTGCGCCGCCTGCTTGGCGTTGCCCACGTAGAAGCGGACGTGGTCCCAGCCCACGATGGGGAATTCGTCGACGCTGATGTCGTGCTCGACGGCGCCGACCAGCTGGGCCTCGGTGATCGCGGTGTCGACCATGGCTGCCTCCTTGGTGCGGGGTGTTGACAGCGATGATCGGCGAGGATTCGCGATTGGGCAAGAGAGCGCGAAAACGCTGAACACATTGCGCATAACGTCCGGCTGACTCGCTAGTAGGGTGGACAACATGACTAGCGATTCTCCGATTGACGCGCTCGACGCCAGGCTGATCACGCTGCTGGCGCGGGAACCCCGCATCGGGGTGCTGGAATGCGCGCGGCGGCTGTCGGTGGCCCGAGGCACCGTGCAGGCCCGGCTCGACAAGCTCGCCGCGCGCGGCGTGATCCGCGGCTTCGGCCCCGAAGTCACGCCGTCGGCGCTGGGATACGCGGTGACCGCCTTCGTGACGTTGGAGATCCGGCAGCTCGACGGACACGACCCGGTTGCGCGGCACCTGGCCGAGATTCCCGAGGTCCTGGAGGCGCACACCGTCACCGGCTCGGGGGACCTGATGTGCCGCGTCGTGTCGCTGACCAACGCCGACCTGCAGCGGGTGATCGACCGGATCCTCGCCAGCGAAAGCGTGGTGCGCGCCTCCACCGTGATCGCGCTCGACGAGCAGATCCCGTATCGGACGCTGCCGCTGGTGGAGGCGGCCGCCGGCGGCGTGCCCGTCAGTCGTGGTCGTGGCCGCCGGACGTCGGAGGCGACCCGATCTCCTGACCTTCCTCGAGGACCACGAACTGTCCCATGAGGCCCTGATCTTCGTGGAACAGGATGTGGCAGTGGCACATGTACGGCATGTCCGGGTCGGCGAAGTCGTCGAAGCGCATCGCGATCCTGACCCGCTTGCTCTGGGAAAAGACGGGCACGGTGTCCTTCCAGCCGCGCAGCTGCGGCGGGGGGTCTTCGCCCCCGACCGACAGCACCTGGAACCGCACGTCGTGGACGTGGAAGTTGTGCAGGTTTCCGTCCCGGTTCTCGATCTCCCACACCTCGGTCGCGCCCGTCTTGACGCCGAAGTCGATGCGGCTCATGTCCATGGCCTTGTCGTTGAGGTCGAAGCCGGACATGTCGAAGCTGCGGGCCTTCGCGTTCGAGACGTCGAGCGGCTCGATCTCGGTCAGCTTCTCGGGGAGTGCCGGGGACGGGCGCAGCTCGGCGGCGGCGCGGAACTGCAGCACGTCGAAGCGGTCTGCCCCGCCGGCCGTGTTCGACTGGAAGAAGTCGGTCTCCAGGTCCGGCTCGTAGCTGCGCAGCACGACGGTCTCCGCGGGGGAGAACTCCACGACGATTTCGGCGCGCTCGGCCGGGGTGAGCTGGATCCGGTCGGTGCGGTGCGGCCGGCTCAGCAGGCCGCCGTCGGAGGCGATCATGTCGAACTCGCGGTCGTCGGCGAAGCCGAAGTTGTAGGTGCGGGCGTTGGAGCCGTTGAGGAGCCGCAGCCGCACGCGCTGCGTGCGCACCTCGAGATACGGGCTGTGCGTGCCGTTGACGAGCAACTCGTCGCCGAGCACGCCGACGCTGCCCATGAAGCTCGAATCCTCGTCGAACTGTCCGTCGTCGCCGAACTGACGGTCCTGCACGATCAAGGGGACGTCGTCCACGCCGTACTCGCGGGGCAGGTCCAGCTCGGCCTCGACCTCGTCGTCCAGGATGAACATGCCCGCCAGTCCGCGGTACACGTGTCGCGCGGTCTGTTCATGCGGGTGGGGGTGGTACCACAGGCTCGCCGCCGGCTGGTCGATCGTCCACTCCGGCCGCCAGACGGCGTCGGGGGCGACGGACTGGTGCGGTCCGCCGTCCATCGCGGCCGGCAGGTGCATGCCGTGCCAGTGCAGGCTCGTCGACTCGGGAAGGCCGTTGGAGACGTTGACGCGCACCGTTTCGCCGCGGGCGGCCCGCAGCGTCGGCCCCAGATAGTCGCCGTTGATCCCCCAGGTGTTCGTCTTCGCGCCGGATTTGAACTGCCGGCTTCCCGAACCCAGTTCCAGGTCGAAGACGCGGCGCCCGTCGGAGTCGACCTGAGCCTCGGCCAGTTCGGGCACGTGCAGCGGGTTGCCGAAGTCGACGTCGTCGACGGTGTCGACCTTCGTGCGCGCCAGCAGCCAGCTTCCGAGGCCGCCGACGGCGCCGCAGCACGCCAGCGTGAGTCCGCCCAGCCCCAGCAGCGTGTACTTCAGGGCGCGGCGGCGCTTGACGGGGCGGGCAGGCGCGGACATGGGTTCTCCTCGGTCAAGCCGGGTGGAAAATATCAGGGCTGATAGGTAGCCAAGCTACTTACTCTGAACTGGGGATGCATCCGGGATCGCCCCGATATCTGACCCTGATACGCCGTATGTGCCGCCCGAGTAATCTTGGCCGGCGTGACCGACGACTTCGCCTACACCGACCTGCTTCCCCTCGGCGCCGACGACACCGAGTACCGACGCCTCGACGTCGGCGGCGTCGACGTGACGGAAGCGGCCGGACGGAAGCTGTTGACAGTGGAGCCTGAGGCGCTGACACGCCTGACCGCCGAGGCCATACGCGACATCTCCCACCTGCTGCGTCCGGCGCACCTGACTCAGCTTCGCTCTATTCTGGATGACTCCGAGGCGTCCGCCAACGACAAGTTCGTGGCGCTCGACCTGTTGAAGAACGCCAACATCGCCGCCGGCGGCGTGCTGCCGATGTGCCAGGACACCGGCACGGCCGTCGTCATGGGCAAGCGGGGGCGGCACGTCCTCACCGACGGGCGCGACGCCGAGCACATCTCGCGCGGGGTGTACGAGGCGTACCGGGACTTGAATCTGCGGTACTCGCAGCTGGCCCCGCTGACCATGTGGGACGAGAAGAACACCGGCAGCAATCTCCCCGCCCAGATCGAGCTGTACGCAGAGGGCGACGACGCCTACAAGTTCCTGTTCATGGCCAAGGGCGGCGGCAGCGCCAACAAGTCCTTTCTGTACCAGGAGACCAAGGCCGTCCTCAACCCGAAGCGGATGATGCGGTTCCTGGAAGAGAAGCTGCGCTCGCTGGGCACCGCCGCCTGCCCGCCGTACCACCTGGCGGTCGTGATCGGAGGCACCAGCGCGGAGTTCGCTCTCAAGACGGCCAAGTACGCCTCGGCGCACTATCTGGACACGCTGCCGACGTCGGGTTCGTCCTGTGGGCACGGCTTCCGCGACATCGACATGGAAAAGCAGGTGCTGGAGCTGACCCGCCAGTTCGGCATCGGCGCGCAGTTCGGCGGCAAGTACTTCTGTCACGACGTGCGCGTGGTGCGGCTGCCGCGGCACGGCGCCTCGTGCCCGGTGGCGGTGGCCGTGTCGTGCTCGGCTGACCGGCAGATGCTCGGCAAGATCACCGCCGAAGGGCTCTTCCTGGAGAAGCTGGAGTCCGATCCGGCGAGGTACCTGCCCGACGCCACCGCGGCCGATCTCGGCGACGACGTGGTGCGCGTCGACCTGAGCCGTCCGATGGACGAGATCCGCGCGCGGCTGTCGCAGCACCCGGTGAAGACCCGGCTGTCGCTGACCGGGCCGCTGGTGGTCGCCCGCGACATCGCGCACGCCAAGATCGCCGAGCGGCTCGACGCCGGCGAGCCGATGCCCGAGTACCTGCGCCGGCACGCCGTCTACTACGCCGGGCCGGCGAAGACCCCGTCCGGATACGCCTCGGGGTCGTTCGGGCCCACCACCGCCGGACGCATGGACTCCTACGTGGATCGATTCCAGGCCGCGGGCGGCTCGCTGGTCATGCTGGCCAAGGGAAACCGTTCGTTGCAGGTGACGCAGGCGTGCAAGCGCCACGGCGGCTTCTATCTGGGGTCCATCGGGGGCCCGGCCGCGCGTCTGGCCGCCGACTGCATCAAGTCCGTCGAGGTGCTGGAATACCCCGAGCTGGGCATGGAGGCGATCTGGAAGATCGAGGTCGAGGACTTCCCGGCGTTCATCGTCGTCGACGACAAGGGCGACGACTTCTTCGCGGCTACCGGGAAGCCGGTGCTGACGATCTCGACGCGGTGAGAATGTGAACCGCGTCGGTGGACCGGACCGGATACGGTGACAGGCGCTTCACCATGACGACACACTGACGGGACGACGACCATGACTTATCCGCCTCAGCAGTCGGGGAACCCATACGGGCAGCCCGCGGATCCTTCGCAGCACGGCTACCCGCCGCAGGGATATCCCCAGCAGCCCGAGGGTTACCCGCAACAGCACGCGGGCTACGCGCAGCAGCCGCCCGCGCCGCAGGGATATCCGTCGCAGGGCTACCCGCAGCTCGGCGTCGCGCCGATACAGGGGGGACCGCACTCCAACCCGGTCAACTTGGTCATGTTCGGGATGTACGCCTTGGCGGGGGTGCAGGGGGTCTCGATCATCCTGGCGTTCTTCGGCGCGAGCAGGCTGTCGTCCGGGGTCAACATCCGGTTCATGTTCATCCTGCTCAGCCTGGTGTTGGCGGTCGCCTGCGCCGGAACAGGCTTCCTGGTCTCCCAGCGCAACGAGTTGGCGCGTCTGGTCGCGCCCGTGGCCGCCGGCGGGGCGGTCTTCTGGTCGCTGTCCACGATCGCGCTCACCATCGACACCGGAATCCTGGTCGACTTCGGCGACATCCCCTGGAACATGTGGGTGGCGTTCCTGTTCGCGCTGATCGGGGTCGCCGTCGCGGGCTTTGCGATCATGCAGCTCAACACGCCTGCCTTCAAGGAAGCGTTCTCGCAGCAGCATCCGGGCGTCCGGCCGTTCTAGACGCCGCCGCGACGCGCGTCGGTCATACTGCCGCCAGCGCGAGGAACTCGTCGTGGAACCGGCCGTTGGTGATGAGGACGGAGCCGTCCCCGGACAGCACCGGCGCCCCGGAGAGGTCGGTGACGCGCCCGCCGGCCTCGGCGACGATCACCGGCAGCGGCGCCAGGTCGTCGTAGCTCTGCCCGGTGATGACCGCGGCGTCGACGCGCCCGGTCACGACGTGGGCGGCAGGGTGGTTGATCGCGCCGACCAGGTCAACGCGGCGGTGCAGGGCCGTGACCAGGTCGGTCGGCCAGGTCTGCTGGTTCATCGCCAAGGTCACAGCCCCGTCGAGGTCGGCCCGGGAGCCGACGCGGCAGGCGGCGACCCGGTCGCCGGGGCCGATGAGCCGCCAGCAGCCGAGCCCCCGGCCGGCGAAGACCAGCTCTCGCTGCACCGGCAGGTTGACGATCCCCAACGCCGGGCCGTAGGCGTCCTCCAGGGCCAGCAGGTTGGCGAACAGCGGCATCCGGCGGGTGAAGAACGCCGTCCCCGAGATCGGGTCGACGACCCAGCGGCGGCCGGAGGCGCCGGCGCTCTCCCCGGCCTCCTCACCGAGCACCCCGTCGCCGGGGAAGGCCGTCGCCAGCTCGGCGCGGATGAGATTCTCGACGTCCATGTCGGCGGCGGTGACCTCGGTGCCGTCGTCCTTGAGCGAGAAACCGCCCTCAGCGAAGAACCGACGCGCCGACAACTCCCCGGCACGGGCGAGGATGCGGACGGCGATGTCGAGAGCGGCCCGGTCAGCGGGCGGGACGTCGCTCATGGCGGAAGGCTATAGCCGGATTGCGGCGTCGGCCAACGGCAATCCGGCATGGCCGCCATGCCGGATCCGGATGGGACGCCATGGGGAGGAGGTTGGAGACCCTCGCGCCAGGCGGCGGGAGTTGCCGCGCGACGGCCTCGACTATGGTGACAGGGTCCCAACCTCGACAGATTGTCAGCAATGAGCCATCAGCAGTTCAATCCGGGGGGAGACCCCTCGGCGCAGTCCGCCTCCGAGCCCATGCGGCAGCCGTCTCCGCCCGCGGACCAGGCCTACAGCTACAACCCGCAGGGGTCCGGCATGCCGCCGCCCGTCGGCGCGATTCCGCCGCCCGGCGGAGGGCTGGGCGGCGATCCGTCGTTCGCGTCGAAAACGCCGGCGAAGCGGCCGGGGTCGGTGATCTTCGCCGCGCTCGTGCTGGGCCTGGTGTCGGCCAACTACTTCGGCTTCATGCTGCTGCAGTTCTTCGGGCGCCCGTTCGACATCCACCACCAGGTGCTGGTCAACGTCGCGCTGTATCTGCTGATGGGCGCCGTCACCGCCGTCACGGCCGTGCTCGTCGTCGTGGGAACCGACTTCGGGCGCGTGCTCGGCGCCGGCGCCGCCGGCGCGGGGATGCTCAACTCCACCTGGCTGGCCATTTCCCACGTCACGTTTCTCATCGACGGGTATACCGAGGGGTTCTGGACGTGGGCGTACCTGATCTGGGCGCTGGGCGGCTTCGTCCTGGGCGCGGCGGGCATGGCGACGCTGGCGCCCTCCTCGATCGGCGACTGGATCACGGACAAGCGCCGCGGCGGCAGGCCCGCCGCGCCGGCCGCGCCCGGCATGCCGACGCCTCCGCCTCCCGGCATGCCGCAGACGCCCCCGCCGCCCGGCCCGGTC
>JBOGDN010000273.1:0-5089 GCA_050742995.1 Stackebrandtia sp.
CGTCAGAGCAGAGTTCCGTCGATCAGCGGTCCCGGCCAAGTCCTGCCCGTCATTCGAGCTGGCCGGGCTGGTAGTCACCGGCGGGCTGTTGGACGATGACGTTCAGGCGGTTGAAGGCGTTGATGAGGGCGATGGCCAACACCAGGGCGGCGAGTTGGTCCTCGTCATAGTGCTTGGCGGCGTTGTCCCAGGCCTCGTCCGTGACGCCGCCGGCGGCGTCGGCGATGCGGGTGCCCTGCTCCGTCAGCTCAAGGGCGGCGCGCTCGGCGTCGGTGAACACCGTGGCGTCCCGCCATGCCGCGACCAGGTGGAGGCGCGTCGAGGTTTCCCCGGCGTGCGCGGCGTCCTTGGTGTGCATGTCGGCGCAGAAACCGCAGCCGTTGATCTGACTGGCGCGCAGCGCCACCAGCTGCTGTGTCGCGGCTGGCAGCGTCGACTCCGCGAGCGCCTTGCTCGCCGAGATGACGTGCCTCAGGGACTTGGCCGCGGCCGGGTTGTCGAGGAGGTTCAAGCGAGCATCCATGGTGCACTCCTTGCCGTTGTCGGTGGTTACACCTTTCTGACTGAACTGCTCGGCAGGACGTGACAGGAACGAATATGACGTGCGTCTCCCTCTGTCGCGAGTTGACAAGAAGGGTTACGGTGACGGAAGCCCCAAGTACCCCACTGCCAGGAGCAATGCCATGACCTTTTCCGGGTCGGCTTCGGTGCCGGACTACAGTCCGGCCGCGACACAGGCGCAGCCGCCGCGAATTCAGGCGCCGGCGGCGCTGCGCCAAAGCGGCGTCCGCCTGGGAAAGACGCGCAGTCCCGCGGGCGTGTGGGTGCTGAGCATCGTCACCCTCGGCGTCTACGGATTCGTGTGGCACTACAAGGTCAACCGCGAACTTTGCGAGTACAATGGACAGATTTCGGTCTCGCCCGGCCTCGCCCTGTGCAACGTGACGATCTTCGCGCTGCTGACGGCCGGCATCTCGGCGGCGGTGTCGTTCTTCAGGACCGGAAGCCGCGTCAACCAGGCGATGGCCTCGTGTTACGCCGGCCGCTGCTCCGGCGCCGCGGGGCTGGCGCTGCAGGTCTTCGTCTTCGGAGTCGGCGTCGCGTACTACCAGAAACGGCTGAATCGGGTGTGGGCGGCGCACGGGCAGTCGTAATTGTTATTCGAATTCGACGGCGAATTCTCGCGTCGCAACGGGAGAAGAGCGGCGTGTTCGGGTAGACACGACATGTGGACTCTCGACGCGCGCGCTGGAAAATCGGGTGGGGCAAGCCGTTGCTGCGCACCGCTTTGCTGTACGCCGGGGGGACCGCGCTCGCCGCGTGGGCGGTGTTGATGGCCATCGCCGTGTTCGCCGAGCCCGGCAGCGGCGACACCGGCGGAACGCTGGTCGCGGTGGGAATGATCGGCTCGTGGATCATCGCGGGCACGGTATTGACGGTCATGGTCACCAACCCCGGCTGGCTGACCGGCCTGGCCGGGGCCGGCACCGCCGTGATCGCGGCGGTGTGCGGCTGGTTCGTCTACACCTCGATGCCCGACCCCGGCCTCGACGAGTACATCGCGCACCGCCACGCCATCTCCGCGCTGGCCTTCGGGTTCGGCGTGATCGGCGGCGGCCTGCTCGTGCTTGGGGAGATGGCCACCGACGGCAAGGTCCCCGAGCCGCGGTGGCGTCCGCCGAGCGGGCTGACGGCGCGAGTCGCCGTGCTGGGGACGGCCGTGATGCTGCTGATGGCCGCCGTGGGAACCCCGGCCATGCAGGAATGGGCCGACAAGGCCAACACCGAGGCCTCCCAGGCGGAGACGAGACCGCCGCGCCCGGCCACGCTGACTCTGGAGAAGGCCGGCGACCCGTCGGCGGCCGGCGAAGCCCTCGGCACGCCGAGCGGCCTGCTGCTCGTGGAGGGGTCGGGCAAGGACAACCCCGTGGCGGTGTCCATGCACGACGCGGCCACGGGCGAGGAGCGCTGGCACCATCGCCGCTGGAACCGCGAGGTCTCCGGGGAGGCGGTGCTGTCGGACGACGGCTCGACGGTGGCCCTGCCCGGCGCGCGCCGCGACGACTCCACGCTGCGGTTCGTCACCGTGCTTGACGTCGCCTCCGGCGAGGTCGTCGCCGACTTCGAGTTCGAAGGCGTCGACCCCGGCAGGCTGGTCGCGCTCACCGAGTCGCACGCGGTGCACCTGGACGGCGGCGAGCGAAAGCTGGTCGCCTACGACTTTCACGGGGATCCGGCCTGGAGATACGACACGCCTTCGAACTGCTCGGTCTCGGCCGTCGCCGACGACGGAGCCCAGGTCGTGGCGGGCCTTTCCTGCCTGAGCGAGACGCGCACCGAGGACCGCGCGCAGGCGCAGGCGCTGAACCCCGAAACGGGCCAGGCGGAGTGGACCTGGGAAGCCAAGGCCAAGGGCGGCATCCCGGAAAAGGGCCTGCTCGTCGCGTCCGACCGCGTGATCGTCGACATACGCAGCGACGACTCGACGAGCGACGGCCTTTTCGCCGCCCGGAAGATCCGTCACGACCTCAGCGCCGTGTCGCTTGAGGACGGTTCGTCGCTGTGGCGCAACAAGAAGCAGGACCTGGGCGACACGTACACCTCCGCGTGCGCCGGAACGCTGCAGCTGACCGGGACGCACGCGACCGGATCCGGCGCCGCCGCGGTCAACACCGAGGCCAGGGTGCTGCTCGGAGAATGCCACCAGGTCAGCGGAAGCGCCGGCGGCAGCTTCGACGTGTCGGCCTACTCGCTGGACAACGGGGCCCGGGAGTACACCGGGTCGGCCCCGCTCGGCTATGCCCCCACCGAGGCCGAGGAGGCCAGCGGCTGGTTCGTCGGGCTGCCCGACGGACGGTCGGTGATCGTCGCGGACGCGTCGACGAACATCAACGTTCCCGACTGCCGCCTGTATGTCGACGGGCCGCAGGAGGAGTCGAAGCGCAAGAAGCTGCCGGTGCCCGAGGTCATCGAGGACACCGCGTGGTGCCAGCAGGCGTCGCTGCAAGTGACGCCGAACAGTCTGGCCGTGGGGTACCACCAGGCGGACAACGGCGTGACCGGGAGCTACTTCGCGGTCCAGTGAGCCTCCGCGACGGTTTACGCCTTGGAGGAGGCGGCCTCTTTTTTCTTGGGCGCCGACGGCTTGGCCGCCTCGCCGGAGGATTTCTTCTCGCCGGAGGACGACTCCGACTTGGTCTGCGACTTCGACTCGGCGTTGTCGCTCTTCGCCGTCGAGTCGTTCTTGGCCAGCTGGCGGCTGTCGCTGCTGCGGGAGTCGTTGCGATAGAAGCCGCTGCCCTTGAACACCACTCCCACGGACCCGAACTGCTTGCGCAGCGCCCCGTCTTCACCGCAGGTGGGGCAGTCGGTCAAGGGGCCGTCGCTGAACGACTGACGCGCCTCGAGATCGTGGCCGCACTGGGTGCAGGTGTACTGGTAGACGGGCACTTTTGGTCTCCCTTACGGCGGTGCTTAGCACTCATTGTTTCCGAGTGCTAAAAAACTCTGCGTCAAATTATGCGTCAGTTCTCCGGCGACGGCCACCCTGGGCGCCTCGAGTCCGACGAGAAAGTGGCCAACTCCACCCCGCCGTGTGACGGGGCGGACGTCCGAGCGCTCTCGTGGGATCCCTCCCAGGCGTCGACCCGTATCTTTCAGTCATGCCTTCGGTGGAAAAGCGCAAGCCCCCGGCTCCGGTCGTCGGCGCGGTCGTTCTTCTGGGGGTGGTGGCCGTCGCCGCGTGCGCCGCCGTGGTATTGACGATAGTCACCGGCGCCGAGGCCGCCGGCGTGCTCGCCGTCGTCGGCATTCTGCTGCTGCTTCTGGCGGCCTCGACGGCCCACGGGCTGTGGCGAGGCTGGCGCGGCTCCCGCAGCGCGACGATCGTCTTCAGCGTGCTGGTGCTTCTGTCGGGGTTCGCCACCCTGGGGACGCCGGGCGCCGGCGGCGTCGGTCCGGTGTCGACGATGCTGGTGGTGACGGCCGTCGCGCTGGTCGCGGGACCCAGATCGTCTCGCGAGTGGTTCGCACCGAAACGGCAGCCGGTCACAGCCGCACATAGCCGCCGGAGGGCGTGATCACCGCTTTCACGGCCCGGTCGTGCTCCAGCCGCGGCACCTCGCGCGGCCACTCCCCGTCGTGCAGCAGCAGCACGGTGGGCACGGTCGAGGCGATCCGCGCCAGCACCCGGTCGTAGCAGCCGCCGCCCTGGCCAAGGCGGACGCCGTCGGCGTCGGCGGCCAGCCCCGGCGCCACCACTACGTCGGCCTCCCGCACCCCGTCGAGCCCGAGCCGCGCGCCGGCGGGCTCGCGCAGTCCGCGCACCGTCGGTTCGGCCTCGCCGTCGTAGGCCGCCCAGTCCAGGTCGAAGTCGTCGCGCAACACCGGCAGCAGGACGCGATGTCCGGCGTCGCGCAGCAGTTCGGGAAGGGCCCCGCCCGGTTCGCTCTGGCGGGGAAAATAAGCGGCCACGGTGGGCGCGTCAACGGCGGCCAGCGCCTTGAGCAGCGTCGTGGCGGTCCGCTCGGCGGCGGAGTCGAGGACGGTCTGCGAAAGCTCGCGGCGCGCACGCCGCAATTCGACGCGCAGCGCCGCCTTGGCGCGAGCCGTCGCGGCGCTGTCGGGTGTGGAAGTCACCATGCGGCCTCCGTGATTCGGTCGTGATGCGACCCCGTACGGTCTGTGACAGGTGTGCATGTCGTCATGTCACCTGCGCGACGAGCCTGTCTGCCCGTCGCCGGCTCTATGTCCGCTCGACCACGTGGGTGGTTGCGGCCGCGCAGCGGTTCACGGCCGTTGGGAGGTGCCAGGTGTCGCTTCGTACTCGTTTGACTGCCGCATTCCTGGTAGTCGTACTTGGTCCGGTCCTGCTGGGGTCGATCTTCATCGGGGCGACGGTCGACACCGTGACAGCCGGTCGAGCCGCGGACCGTCTCGACGCCGCGGCGACCGCCGTCCACTCCACTGTATCCGTCGCCTGCGACCGGCTCGCCGGCGCCGCCGGGGCGGTGGCGCTTGCCTTCGGCAACGGCGCGGATTCGCTTGAGGCGGCGGCCGACCGCGCCGTCTCGGCCGAGCTCGCCGCCGC
>JBOGDN010000274.1:0-17315 GCA_050742995.1 Stackebrandtia sp.
TTGACGGTGTGTCCGCCGCTGTCGGCCTCCACTGTGACGTCCTCGGCGATCGGAACCCGCGCCGCCAGGGCCGCCTCCTCGGCGGTGAGTCGACCCGCGGCCGCCAGCGAATCCAGGACGCCGGCCGGCGCCGGGGACATGAACTTCTCGGCCACCTCCGGCCGGGAGACCTTCGCGAACAAATGCGTGCGCCGGCGGATGCGACCGGAAGCGTCGGCGTGTAGCCCGGATGCGGCCAGCCGCACCACCGCCGGGGTCAACTCCATGAACGCCGAACACGACACGCGACTCACCCCGCGCCGCAGCAGCATGTCCACGAGCCGCTCTTCGTCCTGCAGCGAGTGGGGAGAGTGAATGAAGTTGACGCCCCAGTTGCCGCGGCCGGGCAAGGCGGCGGCCAGCTTCTCCACCGCCCGCTCGACGCGGTCGACTTCCAAGCCCGCCGCCCCGAAAAACCCCAGCATGTCGGCCTCGGCCATCGCCGTCACCAGTTCGGCTGTCGCGATGCCGTTGGCCATCTCCCCGGCCACGTAGGGAAACCGCACGCCGTGGGCCTCGCCGAACGACCGGTCCCCCAGCCACTCCGGAAACAACGGCGGCAAAACCGCCACAACATCCCGCCCGGGGTCGGCCCCCGCCGCAAGACCCAGACCGCCGCGAGCCTCGTCGGAGACCACGTAGGCAGGCTCCCGAAACCGTGACGCCAAAGCCGCAATCGACTCCGGCGCGAACACAGGATTCACTTGCCCCTCCCCTCCACAGGCTTGCCGACGGGAGCGGCGAACGCCCCCTATCGCCAGGTCATTGTCGCCAATTCATCACCGTCTGTTTATCACCCCCCGGTCATAAGACGACCACGCCGGAACGAAAAAGAACGACTTGAATGCATTGCCGTCCATGGTGATGCGCCTGTCGCCTCTGATCAGACAGGCCCGCCGCCGTGCGACGAGGTCTAGGGCTTCATGTTTGAGACTGGCTCTGGCGTCGCATCAGGACTGCGGTGAACTGCTGCGAGGCGCCCCCGGGGGTGAGATGATCTTCGCCGGCGGTGTCGACGAGTTCGCAGCCGGGGAACTGGCCGGCGAGTTCGGCGTGGCTGTAGCGGACGATCGGGAGGCCGCTACACATGGTCGGGCCTTCGGGTCCGAAGGTCGCCACGACGAGCCAGCCGCCCGGTCGCAGCGAACGTTCCAGCGAGGCGAGGTAGTCGTCGCGTTCCTCGGGCTCGGTGAGGAAGTGGTAGACGGCGCGGTCGTGCCACAGTGCGTATTCGCGTCCCATGTGCAGGTCGAGAACGTCGGCCACGGCAAGGCTGACGTCCGCGCCTGCCGGACCGAGCCGGTCGCGGACGGTCTGCAAGGCGGTGGTCGACAGATCGACGGCCGAAAGGTCCCGGTATCCGCCTTCGACTAGGTGGTCCACGAGTGTCGACCAACCCGCGCCCACGTCGATGATCGGCGCGTCGAGGTCGAGCCCGGCCTTGTCGATCAAGTCCAGCGAGAGCTCGGGGACCGACTGCCACCAGGAGACTCCGTCGACGTCTTTGCTGTGGTGAACGTCGTCCCAGTACGCCTTCCGGGCCGCTTCGTCGTCAGGGCGCGGTACACCGTCGTTGGTCATAGATTTGATAGTAGGGCCGGTGTAACGGCCCGGCCGCTCGAAAAAGCGCCGCCACGGCCCAGCCGAACGGTCCTGATCCCGCGCGCGGTCGGAGTGAATTGCCCGGCGCCGATATGATGGCCTTCGTGGACGCGTCGACGTGGACGAATGCGGCGGTGACAGTGTCGGCGGCCGGGGTGTCGGCCGTGGTCACGGTGCTGGTGCAGGATTGGGCGCGTCGCCGCGGGCAGTCGGTCGAGACCGCGACGCCTACGCGGCCGAAGCGATTGGGTGCGGCCGGCGTTTGTTTAATCGCCGTTGTAGCGCTGGTTTCGACGCAGGCGGGTCTCATGGCGCAGCAGGGCGCGGTCTGGGTTGTCGCCGGCACGGCGACGCTCTCCGCGACGGTCGCGGCGTGGTGGCGAGGTCGCAGGCGTCTGACGCGGTGGCTGGCGGGACCTTTGTTGACGGAGCCGGCGCGGCAGCTGGCGCAGCCTCGGTCGGACGAGTCCGGGGGCGGGCTCGGCTACACGTTCGCGGTGCAGACGTCGCTGACGCGTGTGTACACCGACCAGCAGATGTCCCAGGCGCGAAATCGCGACGCCAGCGCACAACCCGCACCTCCGCATGAGTTGTCGGTTGAGGAGCTGCTCGGCCCCGGCTCGGCTGGGGACGTGGTGGTCACCGGAGAAGCAGGGGTCGGCAAGTCCAGCTTGCTGTCGCGTGTGGCCTCCCAGTCCTGGGACTGGTGGCAGTCGGCGACACGCAAGCACGACGCGGCCGACGCGCCGTTTCCCGGACTGCTGCCGGTGCGCATCGCCGCCGAAGCGCTGGTCGGCAAAGACACCGTCGCGGCCGGCTTCGGGCCGCAGACCGAGAAGCTGTTGCGGCGTGCGCCTGTCGACGACGCGAAGTGGCTGATCCTCATCGACGCGGTCGACGAGATCACCAACGCCGACGACCGAAACCGGGTCGTCGATCTGCTGACCGAGTCTCTCCGTCGCAACAGCCGGGAGACGTCGCCGTGCCGATACGTGATCACGGCTCGGGGCATTCACGACACGGTATGGCGCGATCTGCGACATGCCGGCGCGGTCGAGTACCGACTGCATCCGTTCACCCCAGAACAGCTTCACGACTTTGTGGTCAAACACCAGTCCGGCAGACCCGACGGCGACGCCGAGGCGGACGAGCTGGCCGAAGCCTCAGCCAAGGCCGATCGGTTCGTCGACGACATGCGCCGCCGCGGCATGCTGGAGGTCGTCAGTCTGCCGCTGCTGGCCTGCCTCACCGCCGACCTCTACTTCGCCTACCAGTCGGCCGAAGCCGTGCCGGGTCGGCGGGTCGACATCTACGCACAGGCCGTGTCAGGGTTCTTGGGCAAGTTCGATCAGCTGCTGCGGCGACGAGACCCCGACGTGCAGACCCAGGTTCGCGACGTCGTGGAGCGGCTGCGGCGTGAACGCGCCCGCGAGCCGGCGCCGGCGGATCAGACGGAGACGCTGCGCGCCTTCCTGGCGGAACTCGCCGAACGCCACCTCGACGACGGTCAGGCGTCGCTGACGGAGATCGCCTGCAAAATCTTGGACGTTCCGTCTCAACCTGCCACTTCCGTGGAACGGCAGACAGTAGAGGTGCTGTTGGGCGCCACCGGAGTCATCGTCGACTCGCACTCGCAGCCGAGATTTGTCCACCAGACTTTCGCCGAGTTCCTTGCCGCCACCCGTCTCGCCGACCGGTACGGCGCTGATCCGGACGTCTGGGGCCGTGCACTTGCCGACGCCAACACCCGTACCGGCGCTATCTTCGCCTTCGACTGCCAACCCGGCGCCAAACGACACAAGCTGATCCGCGACCTGACACGCGACCACACGTCAGTGGTCCAAGCAGGACGGCTGGCCGCCGAAGGACTGTGCACAAGCAGTGATCTGGCCTACGTGCTCGACAGCATGTGGGCCAGTCCACCCGAGGACGACCACGACGAGTGGTGGGAGGCTATAACTGCTCTCGGCGGCACCGGCTCCCCCACGGCGCTCTGGCGACGAATGCAAGACGCGATCTGCAACAGCGCATACGGCCCGAAGCTCCGCCTCAAGGTTGCGGACAGGCTGGCAGAACACCACGACGACTGGGCCGAGCTGCTTCACAAGCTCGCCTGCGACACCGAGTTCGATTCACAATGCCGCATCGACGCCGCCGACCGCCTCGTCAAGCACAAACGCGACACCGGAATTGGGGCGCTCCGCTCGCTCGCCGTCGACCGCGGACTCGACGAAGCGACGCGCATCCACGCTGCCAGGCGAGCCGCCTTCCACGCGCCGACCGAGCAAATGCAGCTGTTCAACGAGATCGCCGTCAACCAGGGCATCTCAGACAAGGGCCGACTCGACATCGCCTCCGAACTCGCCGCGAATGACCGCAAAGCCGGCGTGAAGCTGCTGGACACGCTCGCCACCTCCGACGCACTCGCCGCCGAGTCCCGCCTCGAGGCCGCTGACAGGCTTGCCAGACTCGACCACGCCGCTGGAACGCGGCGGCTGGGCCAGCTCGCCAAGGGCCACGGGCTGGCCTCCGGTTTCGCACACTTGCGACTACAAGCCGCCGAGCGTCTCACCGCATACGACCGTGCGGCGGGCGCCGACTGCTGGCGCCAGCTCGCGACCGGCGTCGGCGGCACGAGGCTCCCCGACGAACACCTAGTCGAAGCCGCCGCACGACTCTGCGAATTCGACCGCGACGCCGGAATCAAGCTGCTGCGCAAGCACGCCTCCACCGACCACTTCGGCGAGAAACTCAAAGACAAGGCCAACCGGCGCCTCACGGACCTCCTGACCAGGGGTCAGCCTCGATCCCGGCGCCGAGCGCAATCGTGAAACGTCGGAAGAGTCGACTCTGCCGTTTATGGGCCGCGGCGCGGCGCTGTCAGGCCGCGGCGAGGGCGGCGGCGCGGTGGTCGCTGGGGCTGGCGCCCCGGACGCGCTTGAACGCGGTGCTGAACGCGAATCCGTCCGAATAGCCGACCTTGCGGGCCACCGCCGCCACGGTGGCGTCGGGTTCGGCCAGCAGCTCCTCGGCAAGCGCCATCCGCCATTCCGTCAGATAGGACAGCGGCGGCTGGCCGATGACCTGACTGAACCGCTTGGCCAGCAACGCTCTGGAGACACCCGCTTCGGACGCCAGCGTCGCCACCGTCCAGGGTCGAGCCGGTTCGGCGTGCAGCGCGGCCAGCGCCGGGCCGACCACGTCGTCGGTCATGCCGCGGTACCAGCCGGGCGCGTCGGCGGCCTGTTGATCGAACCAGGTGCGCAGCGTGCACACCAGGCCCATGTCCAGAAACCGGTCCAGGACGACCTGCGCGTCCATCTGGTCGGCGGCGGATTCCGCGACGACGCGAATGATCTGCCGCGACTCCTGGCTCTCGGCGATCGTCAGCACCTGCGGCAACGCGCGCAGCAGCCGCTCGTGCCGGCCGCCATGGGCCTGGTACCACCCGATGAGGAGTACGGTCTGGCCGTCGGGGTCGCTCGGAGCGCTGCCGGCCGTACGTCGCGCGACGCCCTGTCCGCAGTGGTCACGGCAACGGACGTCCTGGCTGACGGTCGCCTTGGCGGCGCTGTCGGGCTCGTCGGCGAAGTGGAACGGCTGCGGCCCGCGCACGATCGCGGTGTCCCACTGCCCCAACCGGACCGGCTCGCCGTCGGTCGGCGCCAGCCAGCCGGCGCCGCGCATCACGGTCAGCATGGTCAACGGCACGCCGTCGGCGAACCGCAGCGACCACGGCGACGAGAGCGTGAACCGGCTCATGCCCGCCCCGTCGCCGTGTACGCCGCGCAGCAGATCACTGAAGGGGTCCATGCCGCCAAGCGTAGACGATCACGAATGGAATGCAGCCTGTCAACCATGGGTCGTCCACGATGTTGCGGATTGACTGGGCGCATGACATCTCAAGCAACGAATCGGCAAACCATTCTGACAATCGGCGGCACCGGCAAGGTCGGCCGCCGGCTGGTCCCCCGGCTGCGGCTGGCAGGGCGCCGCGTGCGGGTCGCGTCGCGGTCCGGTCAACCGCGATTCGACTGGCACGACCGGTCGACCTGGACGCCGGCTCTGTCTGGCGTGGACACGGTGTATCTGGCGGCGGCCGGGGATCCCGACCCTGTCGACGACTTCGTCAAACAGGCGGTCGCCGCCGGCGTGCGTCGGCTGGTGGCGCAATCCGGGCGCCAGATCGAACAGTTCGGCGAAGGCAGCGACGTGTTCGCCGTCCAACACGCCGTGCGTAATTCCGGAGTGGAATGGACGGTGCTGCAGCCGAACAACTTCAACCAGAACTTCGACACGCCCGGCGAGGACATGTTCCTCAAACCGCTGCTCGACGGCGAACTCGCGCTGCCGATCGGCGAGACCGGCGAACCGTTTGTCGACACCGAAGACATCGCGGAGGTGGCCGCCGCGGTGCTGACCGAGGACGGACACGCCGGACACGTCTACGAACTGTCCGGACCTCGGGACCTCAGCTTCGGCGAGGCCGTCGAGATGATCTCGACGGCGTCCGGCAGACCGATGGCCTACCGGGACGTCCCGCCGGAGGACTTCTCCGCCGGGCTGCGGTCGGCGGGCGCGCCGGAGGCGCTGATCACGTTCCTGGACGCCATGTTCGCCTTCATGCGCGCCGGCAAGACCTCCAGCCCGGCCGACGGCGTCCAGCAGGTGCTGGGGCGCGAACCGATCGCGTTCGAAACCTACGTCGCCAGAGCCGCGGCCACCGGCGTGTGGTCCTGACCGATCACCGGCCGTCGTGGTCGGCGGGCGACGCCCGCCACGGCGGCGAGAACCGCACGGGAACTCCGGGCGAGTAGAGCACGCTGACGGGGTCGCCTGCCGGGGTTGGAAGGCCGGCTGCGGCGATCAGGTCCTCAGTGCACTCGAGCAGTTCGGCTTCGTGCAGTCGCCAGCGCGGATGGGTGTTCGGCAGGTACATCGTTCGGCCGAAGCGGCCGGCATGCAGTCCCCAGCGCGCGGTGACGAAGTGCTCCATCCGGCTGGGGCGGCGGATGCGCCGCCCGACGCGGATCCTGATCGTGCTGCGGGCGCCGCGCGGGCCGGGCCAACGCCGGCGGCTGGTGTAGGCAATCGTGTCCGCGTCGCGGCGGACGGTCATGGCCGACCAGACATACGGCAGCCCGAAGCCGACGCGCCCGGCAAGCACTGGGATGAGCCGGGAGGCGTCGAGCGAGCGGAACACCACGCCGCGGCGCCCCCGGCCGTCTGTCGAGTAGAGGCGGACATTGGTCTCCGGAAAGCTGCCCAGGTACGGCACTCCGGGAAGTCGCAGCCACCCGACCCGATGCATCCGGAACGCCACGAGGCCCACATAGGTCTGCGCGTCCAGGGTGTCCGGGACGACGCCCGGCGGCAGCAACCCGGCCGCGACCGCCGGGTCGAGCCTCCAGTGCACGAACGCCACATCCAGCCACGACTGGGTCAGGAGGGGTCTGGCCTCACCGCGCGGCGGCTCCGGCGAGACCGGCTCAGAAGCTTCAGACGCCGACGACACGCCGCCAGCATCCCAGACCAGGCTGTCGGGCTCGGCGCAAGACATTCACAAGTTGGATTAAGGGTGGTCCGGACGTCATGGCTGTAGCCTCCGCTGCCGGACCTGACAGCGACCACCTCACGGGACGAGACGAGATATGGGTCAAGGGACTGCAGCAGACCCATTGGACGGTCTCACTTTCTAGGCGACCCCGGGTGTGTCGGCCAGGTGCTGCTTGATTTCGTCGGCTTCGGGGGTGTCGAGTTGTTCGAAGATGTGCAGTGCTTGTGTCCAGTGTTGTCGTGCGGTTTCGGGATCGCCTTGTGCGGCGAGGGTGTGGGCGATGTTGTCGTGGGCGCGCGCTTGTTCACGGGGGTTGTCGACGGCGGTGGCGAGCTTGAGCGCTTCCCGGGCGCGCGCGTCGGCTTCGTCATTTCGTTGGAGTCGGCGAAGGGTGACGCTGAGCTCGTTGAGGACGTTGGCCTTGCCCGCTTGGTCTTCGAGTTGTTCGGCCAGCCGCAGCGCCTCGTCGTAGTAGCGCATGGCCTGTTCGTACTGTCCGTTATGTTCGCTGACGCATCCGAGACTGCCGAGGCAAAGCCGCTCGGCGGTCTTGGATCCAATGTGTCGGGCGAGATCGAGGCCTTGCCGGTAGCAGTCGACGGCTGCCGTGAGGTCGCCTTTGGACTCGTAAATGCGGCCAAGGTTGTTCAAGGTGAGCGCTTCAGTGGGACGGTTGCCGGTGGCGCGTGTGAGCGCCAGTGCTTGCCGGCAACAGTCGGCGGCCAGGTCGTAGTCGCCTCGAAGGTTGTACACGTTGCCGAGGTTGCCGAGCGCGCGTCCGAGGCGGACGTCGTCTCGTTCGGCGCGGGCGGCCGCGGTCGCTTGACTGTAGCGGCTGATCGCGTCTTCGAGGTGTCCGAGCCGTTCGGACACGATGCCCAGGAGGTTCAAGGCGTTGATCTCGCCGACGGGGTCTGCTGCCTGGCGCGCGAGGGTCAGCGCCTGCTCGTAGAGGCCGCGGGCCGCAATGGGCGAGCCCAGTTGTTGGCGCATGAGGCCGAGTCTGTTGAGCGCGTGGTGCCTGTGCGCCGGGTCGGTGTGTTCGCATTCGAGTCGGTGAAGGACGGCGCCGTCGCGCCAATGACCCTGCTGTTCCAGGTAGCGGTATATGGCGGCGGCCAGGTCGCGGACGACTTCGGAGTCGCCGTGCTGGGCGCAATATGTCGCCGCGATCAGCAGGTTGGCGCGTTCGGCGTCGAGCCAGGCCAAAGCCTGCGACAGGTCCGGCAATTCCGGGCAAGGTCCCTGCGCGGCCGGAATTGACGGCCGGAGTCCTTTTTCGTGCGGCGCCAGGTGGTCCATGGCCAGGCAGGCGGCACGGCAATAGTGATCCCACAGTCGCTGCAGAGCGTGTTCCCGCTGAGTCGTGTCGGTGCGAGTGCGGGCGTATTCGGCGGTGAGGTCGTGCATGCGCCGTCGCGTGCCTGTAGGGCTGTCGCTGGTGTCGAGGAGGCTGTGGGCGTGCAGCTCGTCGATCAGGTCGCTTGTGGTGTCAAGGTCGGCGTCCAAGAGGGCTGCGGCGGCGTAGGCGTCCCAGTCGGCGCCGGGGTGGCAGGCCAGCAGCCGCAGCGCGCGCTGGGCGTCGGGGGCGAGGTGTTGACAGGAGCGGTCTAGGACCGTCTTCAGCGCGGTGGAGGGGTCGGTGGAGCCGACGGCCAGTTTCCCCAGCCGGTCGCCGACTAGGGCGTTGACGTGGTCGCTCAGGCTTGTGCGGCGCGGGCCGGCGAGGTGGTCGGCGGCGGCGATGCGCAGCGCCAGCGGCAGATGGGCGCAGACCTCGGCCAGTGCGTCGACGGCGTCGGGTTCTTTGTCGGCGGCGGCGCCCAGCAGGCGCCGCAGCAGGCGGGCCGACTCGCGCGGGTTCAGCGCGTCCAGGCTCAGGCAGGTCGCATCGTGGGACACGGTCAGACCGGCCAGCCGGTGACGGCTGGTGACCACGGCCAGACACCGGGAGTCTTTGGGCAGCAGCGGGCGCACCTGGGGCTCGTCGCCGGCGTTGTCGAGCACCAGCAGCAGCTTCTTGCCCGAGAGCGTGTCGTGGTAGACGCCGGCCAGCGCGTCGGCGTCCAGGGGTATGGCCTGCGGCTTGACGCCCAGCTGCCGCAACAGCCCGGCCTGCGCCTCCTGGGGACTCATGGGTTCGGTCTCGGAGAACCCGTTGAGGTTGACATAGGCCGCGCCGGCGGGAAACGTACGCCGCACCTCGGGCGTGTGGGCCCAGTGCACGGCCAAGGCGGTCTTGCCAACGCCCCCCATCCCCGACAACGCCGAAATGACGACCGCGCCGCCGCGCTCCTTCCTGGCCAGCAGCCTGTCGAGCTGGTCTAGCTGCGGGTTTCGTCCGGTGAAGGTGGCCACGTCCGTTGGCAGATCGCGCTGCGGCCATGACGAGACCTCGTCGTCTCCGAGAGCGACGACGGCGGAGGCGCCGATGAGAACCCGACGCTGTTCGGCGAGCTCCTCTCGCTGTCGAGACGACAAGGCCAACGCGGGATGGCGCAGCAGCTCTTCTTCGAACTTGTCGACTTCGCCGCCGCGCGGCAGCCGCGGGAGCTTGCCTTTCAGCCAGTTGTAGACCGTGCCCGGCGCCACCCCGATGTCTTCGGCGACGACGGACACCGAAACCCCGTACTCCTTGAGACGGGCCCGCAGCCACACCCCGAACTTGACCGAAGTGTCCAGGCGGGCGTACCGGTTGCCTCCGGCGAAACGGTCGACCATGCATTTGCCTCCTGCGAACCAGCTGCCTCAAGGATGCCAACCCGGGGCAACCGCACGCGGTTTTCAACCGTTTTCAACGACCTGTTTCCGGACAAGGCGCCGCCGGAGACAGTGACGTGCCATGAACGAAGTTGTCGATATCGAGAAAAGCGACGTCCAGTATTTCGCCAGGCAGGCGAAGGAGATCGGCGAGGCGCTGGAAACGGCTTCAGGGCGGATCGTCGAGCCCGCCGAGGAGGTCGAGCTTTCGGGCTGGACGTCGGCCGAAGCGCTGACTTCCGTCGCGGCGACGTGGAAGAACAAGACCGAGGCGCTCACGCAGGGCGCCGGCGGGCTGTTCAAGTTCGGGTCGGCGCTGAAGCAGTTCGCCGTCGACGTCGACGCCCTCGACGCGGACAACGCCGACAAGATCGACTCGGTCCACGAAGCCTCCGCCAAGCTGGGCAAGCTCGACGACGCGTTCGAAGGCGAATACGAACCCAAGGCCCCGGCGTAGGCCGCGCGAGACGAGAGGAGTTGAGCAGTGGTCACGTACCAGGACCTGACAGCGGCCGAACCCAGCACTGTGGATAGCCTCGCCGAAGCGTGGGGGAAAGTCGTCGCCGATTACAACGACGCTTCCGAACAGCTCGACAAAAACGTGACCGCCGGTTTGAGCGGCGGGTATTACCAAGGTCGCTCCATCGACGCCGCGTCCGTGCGCTCCGGCGACCTGGGCGGCCACATCGACGCCGGGGTCGAGGAGGCCAAGGCCGTCAAAGGCCTCGTCGCCGATCTCGCCGACGAAGTCGAGACGCTCCGCGAGAAACTGCTGAAGGTGGAGAAGGAGGTTCTCGACAACCCCGACTTGAGGATCGACCTCAACGGCGTGGTGGACGCCCAGGTGACGGTCAGCAGCGGCGCGACGGTCGACCCGATGCTCGCGCATATCCACACCGGCGAGCTCACCGACGCCGACTGGCAGCGGATCGAACAAGCGGCGGCGGACGTCGGTACGTACAACAGCAAGATCGAGAAACTGGTGAGCCGAGCCACCGCCCTCGACGAGGAGACGGCCTTTAAGCTGCGCGCCGTGGCCGAAACCGACGAAAAGGGCGACGTCACCTTCAACACCAGCCCCGAAGGCTCCGTGGCCGCCGCGCAGACCCACGACCTGCTCGAGAAGGCCGCGAAAGGCCCGCTGTCGGACGCCGAGCAGACCGAGCTGAACCGGCTGCTCAAGGAACACAACGACGACCCCGTCTTCGCCACAAAGCTCATGGACAAGCTCGGCCCCGAGAATCTGCTGAAGTATTCCGGACAGATCGCGCTGACCGACGACCTGTCCGACGACGAAATCGAGAAATTCCAAGAGCGCATGGGCAACACCCTTGCCACCGCCACACAAGCCGACCCCGACCTCGCCCGCGAGTTCAGCACGTGGGTCGCCGACAACGCCGGCGAGGACATGGTGCTCGTCGATCCGGACGACGAACATGAACGCTCCCTGCTGACCGACTTCGCCGTAGCTCCGATCCTGGAACACGGCGAGTACGCGCCGGAGTTTCTGGTTCCTGTCGCCGAGTCGCTCATGGTTCACAACGAAACGGCGGCCTATTCCACCAACGCCGGAGCGGACATCAATCCGAGTAACTCGAAATACCTCAACCCCTTCAACTCAGCGCTGACCGCGCTGGGCCACAGCCCGGAGGCGTCCGTTGAGTTCTTCAGCCGCGACTTCCCCGTCGAGCTGCCCAACGGCGAAACCTTCGAAAAACACGGGCACGACGGCTATCTCGGCTACGTCCTGGACAACTCCTTCAGCAGCGACCAGAGCAGCCCGAGGTTCAGCGCCGACCACGCCGGCGTGGCGATAGAGGCCGCCTCCACGGGCATAGCTTCCGACGCGCCCGAGGGCACACCCCGTCCCGAACACACCGAGCAGATGACCGGGGTCACCCGCGACCTCGTCGACTACGTCAACGCCAACGTCGACGACAAACCCGACGAGTTCAACGAGTTCAAGGAAGGAAGACTCGTCGACATGGTCGACAATCTCGGCGACATCACCGCCAACTACGCCGAAGACTTCTACCAGGCCAACGTCAACCCCGAATACGCCGATAAGGCGTGGGTCCCGGATTCGCACGGCGAATCCCTTGGCCTGAACCGCCTCGACGCCGATGGCGGCGGCAACCCGCAGGTCGACAAGTGGCTGAACGTAGTGGGCTACGACCAAGGCGGCTCGGCCGCCGCCTCCGGCGCGCTGCTTGCCGTCTCCGAACAGGCCGCCTTCGACGCCTCGATGACCGACGACCAGTCGGCCGCGCTGCGGGTGAACGACGCCGTGGAGGGCTTCGGCCGGGCGACCGGCGAGTTGACCGAGGGGACGACCCAGGCAAAGGAAGCCGACGCGTGGCGGGAGTACAACGACAACCCTCTTGTCAAATTCAGAGACGGCGTGGACTACGTGGTCGGCAAGGCCGCCGGTGCGCTCCCGGGCGGCGAGGTCGTCAGCGACGGCGCCAGCTACCTCAGCGGCAAGACCGTCGACTGGATCTACGGCAGCACCGAAGCCGAGCTCAAGGCCGACATCGAAAAGATGCAGGACGGCGTCGTCGACGACTCCGTGTCCGAAGCCGGGCAGGAGGTGAACCAGGAGATCGACAAGATGCTGTCGAACATGAATCTGGACGACCCGGCGGAGACTAAGGACGCGATATTGAACAACCTGTACATGTCGCTGCACGGCGCTGTCGGCCGCCCGTAGCGCGGCCGCCGAGGGGTTGCCCGGCCTAGTGGCCTTCGGAGACGCCGAGTTCGGCGAACAGGTCCAGAGCTCGTTTCCGGGACTTCTTCGCCGCGTCGTGGTCGCCGAGTCCGGCATGGGCGTCGGCCAACGCGAGATGCGAGCGGGCGAGCTCCAGCGGGCGCGGCCCGTGTTCGTTGAGCTCGACGGCGCGACTCGCATGACGAGCCGCTGTTCGGCAGTCGCCGATGCCGGTGTGCACGATACTCAGGGCCAAGGCGTTGTCGGCCGCGATGTGTGGGGAAGAAGCTTTGAAACGATCCGCGGCAAGCATGTCGGCGTACTCGACGGCCCGGTGGTGGTCGCCGGCGTTGCTGTACAACACGGCCAGTTCGCTCAGCGCGGTGCACTCAGTTCCCCGACGTTGCGCTTGACGGGCCAGATCCAACGCCCGCAGCAGGTCGGCCTTAGCGTCTTCGATATCGCCGAGGCGTCGATATAGCTGGCCCCGAATAATGCGCGCCAACGCTTCCAAGCTCCATTCCGCGATGCGCACCGTGGTGGAGACGGCCTCGTTGATCTTGGTCAAGGCGCTGTCATACTTCCCCGATACGAGATCGCGCCGTGCTACGTCGTAGGCGAGCCGGGCGGCGAACAGCGGCGAGTCCTTGCCTTGAAGTTGTGCATAGAGCTGAGAATGGATCTCGCGAGCCTCGGCATACCTGCCAAGCCAGGAGTAGGTATTCGCCAGGTTCCGACGGCGGTGAAACAATTGCCGCCAATCGGCCGTTTCCGGTGTGATCGCCAGCGACTGGCAGAGATGGGACTCTGCCTCGATGTAGTTCCCAGCGGCGAATAGGGTGACGCCAAGTCCCGCCTTGGCTGCGGCCAAGGTTTCGGTGTCCACCCGCTCGGCGATATCGACTCCCTTGCGGGTGGACTCAATCGCCGCCTCGATGTCGTCGACCGCCAAGTGATACGTGGCCAGCACGTTTGTCATGCGCCATTCCCCCGCGGGATCGCCATGGGTCTTGGCGCTGGCCATACCGGCGTCGATTGCCTCTTTGAGGCCGTCATGCAGCCGGCCGCCGTTGCCGGCGTGCGTCAGCGTCGCGGTCAGGCGCCACAGTTTCGGGTGATCTCGCAGCGCCTGGCAGGCGGCCAGGACATTGGCCTCTTCCTCGGGACGCGATTCAAAACGGAAGCCATAGTGCCATTCGACGAACCTGTCGGCCGCCGCCTGACGATCCCCGTCGATCAGCGCCGTGGATGCGCACCGGACGGCGTATTCCTTGACGAGGTCGTGGAAGCGGTAGCGGCTCGGCTGGTGCTGTTCGACGAGATGCGCGGTTTCGAGCCGGTCGAGGAGTCGTTCGGCGCCGACGTCGGACGCATTGTGGACGGCAGCGGCCAGGTCGCGGGAGAAATCTTCGCCGGGGATGAGTCCCAGTAGGCAGAACAGGCGCCTTGTGTCGGAGTCGAGCGCGCGAAATGAGTAGTCCAACGCCGTGACGACGGTGGCGTCGGGGTCGCCGTCGGTGGCCAGGACCGAAAGCCGGTCACCCGCGCTGAGTTCCGCGACGTAGTCGGCGATTGCCTGGCGAGGGTGGACGGCCAAGTGGGCGGCGGCGATGCGCAGCGCCAAGGGCAAGTCGTCACACAGGTCGGCGAGCCGATCCACCGCGACAGGTTCATCGGAAGCTCGATCGGCGCCGAGGATCCTCTTCAGCAATGCGATGGACTCGCTGCGATCGAAGACTCCAAGGGCGACGGTGTCGGCGCCGTCCCGGGCTGTCAACCCCGCAAGCTTATGACGGCTTGTAACGAGGGCGAGGCATGACTCGCCCGGCGGCAGCAACGGCCGCACTTGGCGTGCGTCACGTGCGTTGTCCAGGACTACCAGCAGTCGTCGCTTGTCCACCAAGGATCGATACAACGCGACAGCTTCATCCACATCAGATGGAACCGGCATGTTCGCACCCTGCAGGGCGCGAACAAAGCGTCCCAACGCATCAGCGACAGAGACGGGTTCGCCGTCGTCAAAACCTCGCAGATTGATGAACAGCTGCCCGTCCCTGAACCGATCCCGCACTTGATGCGCCCAGCGGACTGCCAGGGCCGTCTTCCCCGCGCCGGCCGCACCGGCGATGACACAGGACCTCGCCTGCCCGGCGCCCAGTCGTTGATCCAGCGCCCGCAATTCGGCGTGACGGCCGGTGAACGAGACCGGCCCGGCGGGCAGTTGCGCCGGGATCAGCAGGTCCGGCGGGGCGTGCACGGCGGCGCCAGGCGCCGCCTCGCCGGTGGACGGGTCGAGGCTGGGATCGGCGCGCAATATCGCAACGTGGCGTTGACGGAGTGCGGGCTCGGGGTCGAGGCCCAGGTCGTCGGCCAGCCGAGACCGCAGCGTCTCATAGGCTTCGAGGGCTTCGGGGGTGCGGCCGTCTTGATGCAACGCCAGCATCAACAGGCTGGCGAGCCGCTGCCGGTAGGGATTGTCCGACACAAGCCGCCGCAGTTCGCCGATGACCTCAGATAGTTTGCCGCAGTGCAGTTCCAGCTCAATACGGTCCTCTGTGGCCGTGAGGTTGAGTTCGTTCAGCCTGACGACTTCGGCTTCGATGATTCTGCCGGTCAGCCCGCCATACGCCTCGCCTGTCCACAAGTCCAGCCCCGACCGCAGCACATCGAGAGCCCGGCGGCTATCGGCGGCTTTCGCCAGCTCTTGTGCTTCCCGCGCCGCCTGCTCAAACTCCCGTGCGTCGACGACCGCCCCGACGGTGTTCAGTCGATATCCGTCCCCGGCGGCCCCTATTCGTCCCTCGCCCAATGCCTTCCGCAGCCGAGAAGCAGCGTGCCTGACCTGCCGCCGGGCGGTCTCCGGAGGACGGCCGTCCCATATTCCCTCAATCAACCGCTCCATCGACACCCCGTGATCCGCCGACGTCAGCAAGACCGCCAACAACCGCACCCCGATCCGCCCCTTCACCGGAATCGACGCACCGCCGTCAAATACCCGCAACGGCCCCAGAACCCGAAACTCCACCGCCCACCTCCCCGAACACCCGAGCAACGAACTCACCATACTCAAACAGCCCAATCGCATCGAATTACCCGGACAGGGCCGCGGCTCACACCTCGGCGGAGGCGTCGGTGAGCGAGACGTCATGACATCGCCACGGCATCCGCACAGCCCGGCAACGAAGCCCTGTGAGCGTTGCGGGCATGTCAGCTACCGACACCGCTACGGCTCCAGCTTCGGCCCGCAAAGGCTGGATCAGCGACTGGACGCCCGAGGACGAGACGTTCTGGAGCGCCACCGGCAGGAAGGTCGCCAGACGCAACCTGCTGTGGTCGGTCGTGGCCGAGCACCTCGGCTTTTCGGTGTGGGTGATGTTCAGCGTCGTCGGGCCCTACCTGGGGGCGGCCGGATTCGACTTCAGCACCGGCCAGCTGTTCTGGCTCGCCGCCGTGCCCAACCTCGTCGGATCGTTCCTGCGCATTCCATATACGGCGGCCACGGCGATATTCGGCGGACGCAACTGGACGACGACCTCGGCCGGGTTGCTGATCGTGCCGACGGCGCTGCTGGCCTACTGCGTCTCTGACCCCGCCACTCCATACTGGATGTTCGTCGCGGCCGGCGTGACGGCGGGATTCGGAGGCGGCAACTTCGCGTCCTCCATGGCCAACATCTCCTATTTCTATCCCGAAGGGCGGCGCGGCTGGGCGCTGGGAGTCAACGCCGCCGGCGGCAACGTCGGCGTCCCCGCGGTCCAGCTCCTCGGCCCGTTCGCCATCGGCGTGGGCCTGTTCGGGGCCTCGCAAGGCGTCGCCGCGAACGGCGACCGGATCTGGCTGCACAACATCCCTTTGCTGTGGCTGGTTCTGGCGGCCCTGGCGGCCGCGGCGGCCTGGAGATTTATGGACAACCTCGCCGTGGCGCGGACTACCGTCGCCGAACAGCTGCCCGCCCTGACCCGCAAGCACACCTGGGTCATGTCGGCGCTCTATATTGGAACGTTTGGCTCCTTCATCGGATACTCCTTCGCTTTCCCGCTCGTCATTCGAATCGAGTTTCCCGAGTTCTCGACTTTGTGGATCGCCGCGCTCGGGCCGCTGCTCGGCTCTGTGTCGCGGCCGCTCGGCGGCGCCCTTGCCGACCGGCGCTCGGGAGCCCCTGTCACCGGCGTGTGCCTCGCGTTCATGGGCGCCGGGACGCTCGGCGCGATCGCCGGAGTCGACGCCGGCTCCTTCGCGCTGTTCTTCGCGTCCTTCATGTTGCTGTTTCTCGCAAGCGGCGTCGCCAACGGCTCGACATACCGTTCGATCCCGGCGATCTTCCAGGCCGAGGCCTCCGCCGCCGCGGGCGGCGTGCCCGACGAGGCCGAAGCGGCTCAGGCCAAGAAGCTCGCCGCCGCCGCACTCGGGTGGATCTCCGCGATCGGGGCCTTCGGCGGTTTCCTCGTCAACCAGGGTTTCCGGATCAGCCACGCGCAGACCGGCTCGGTCAACACCGCCCTTTACGCCTTCCTCGGCGGATACGTCGCGCTTCTCGTCGTGAACTGGTGGTTCTACCAGCGCAAAGTCTTCCTTTCCTGCGCCCCCGGCCTGGCGTGGGCGAAGGTGTAGCGCATGCCGACAAGCGCGGACACGCATTGTCCATAC
>JBOGDN010000275.1:0-4446 GCA_050742995.1 Stackebrandtia sp.
GCCCGCTTTCGACGTAATGTCAGGTGTCCTCGCTAGGCTGTGATCATGGCCGCCGTTCGGCGGAACTCAGACGTCTGTGCACAGATGAACGCCAGTATCATCGTCGGTGCGGCGGCGAAGGGACCTATGCGATGACCACCGATCTCGTCGACACCACTGAGATGTACCTGCGCACCATCCTCGAACTCGAAGAGGAAGGCGTGGCGCCGCTGCGCGCGCGTATCGCCGAACGTCTCAATCAAAGCGGCCCCACGGTCAGCCAGACGGTCGCCAGAATGCAGCGCGACGGCCTGCTGAACGTGTCGGGAGACCGGCATTTGGAGCTCACCGGGGCCGGGCGCGACCGCGCCGTGGGCGTCATGCGCAAGCACCGCCTCGCCGAGCTGCTCCTCGTCGACGTCATCGGCATGTCGTACGAGGAGGCGCACGACGAGGCGTGCCGCTGGGAGCACGTCATGAGCGACACCGTGGCGCAGAAGGTTTTCAACCTGCTGAAGCAGCCCACTCATTCGCCCTACGGGAACCCGATTCCGGGTCTCGACGTCTTCGGCGTGGTCGACCAGCCTTCCACTCCCGATCCGCGCGAGCGGCATTTGGGCGAGGCGGGCCTGGCCGGCGCGGTGCGGGTGACGCGGCTGTGCGAGAGCGTCCAGACCGACGCGGCCGTCCTGCACGAGTTGCACCAGGCGGGGGTCAACCCCGGCGCGGTGGTGCACGTCGAGCGTCGCGACGACTCGGTGCTGCTGCGCCACGCCGACTTGGCCGCGAACATCTCGCTGGCCGACGCCAGCCGGGTGTTCGTGGTTCCCGCCGCCTAAGGGCTTATGCAAGCGCCCTAGGCGTCAGTCTTCCTTTTCTTTGTCTTTGTCCTCGTCGTCCCCGCCCGCGGCGGTGATCGACGCGTCGACGTCGCGCACTATCGCGACGAGCGCGTCGACGACGGCCTTGGCGTCGTCCTTCTCCACGCCTTCGGACGTGGTGTAGCGCAGGCTGTACATCTGCTTGTCGACGAGCCAGCCGATCTCGACGACCGGTCCCCCGCCGTCGACGGCTTTGCGCACCGCGCTGTAGGCGGAGTCGCCGAGGTCCTTGAGGTTCTGGCTGCTCTCGGGCGGGATCTCGGACTCGTAGGTCTCGACGTCGGCGCCGGTCTTGGCCTTGGTGAGGGTGATGTCGGGGAACGATCCGGCGGTCGTCTGGATCACGCAGCTGGTGACCTCGCTGCTGCCGCCGGACTCGGCGACGGTGAAGGGCTCGCCGGTGGCCTCGGTCAAGGCGGCGAACGTGAGGTGTTCGCACAGGCCTCCGGCTTCGGCGGCTTCGGACGTCGGCGACGCCGCGGCCTCCTGCGGCTCGGCGCCGCTGTCGGAGGCCTTGTCGGCTTCGCCGCAGCCGGCGACGCTCCCGGTCAGCGCTGCGGCGATGCCGGCGGCGCATGCCAGCGATGCGAGCCTGACAGGGCGCATGGGCGTGGTCCTTCCGTCGGTTTGACCGCGACAAAAATACCGCGACCGCGCACGGACCCTACAGCCGCAACCGCAAACTGGGCATCACTCGTCGCCGAGGGCGACGGGACGGTCGCCGTCGGCGATCCATTGGCTCCACGAGCCGACGTACACCGCGGGGGTGGGCAGCCCGGCGGCGGTCATCGCCAGCGCGGTGCGCGCCGCGGTCACGCCCGACCCGCAGTACACGCCGGTCGGCTCGATCATGTAGGAATCGCGTCCATGCGGCGGCTTGCGGCCGTTGGCTTCGGCGGAATCCACGATGTCGGAGAAAAGCGCGCGCAGCTGCATCACGTCGACGAATCCGCCGCCTTCGGCAATTTCGGCTTCGCCGGGGCGGTTCACCGCGCCGGGCACGTGACCGGCGACGGGGTCGATCGGCTCGGTCTCGCCGCGGTAGCGGGGTGCGGCGCGCACGTCGATGAGGACGCCGTCGCGCGCGGTGCGACTCGCCGCTTCGGCGTCGAGCACCGGCAGACCGCCCGGACGCGTCGTGGCCGTGCCCGGCTTGGGGCGGGGGACGTCGAGCGAGACCTCGCCTCCGGCCGCCCGCCAGGCGGGGAAGCCGCCGTCGAGGACATGCACTCGCGGCAGCCCGGCCCACGCCAACGTCCACCAGGTGCGCGCGGCGGCGAGCATGTCGCCGCCGTCGTAGATCAGCACGTCGGTGTCGTCGTCGACCCCGGCGGCGCGCAGGGCCGCCTGCAGGGCGCCGGGGTCGGGCAGCGGGTGGCGGCCGTCGGGTCCGGCGGGGCCGCACATGTCGGCGTCGAAGTCGACGAACACGGCGCCGGGTATGTGTCCGGCCTCGTATGCGGCGCGGTCGGCGCCGCCGGCGAGACTCCAGCGCACGTCGATCGGCAGCAGCGGCTCGGGGCCGACGCGACGCACGGCCTCCTCGGCGGAGAAAACAGGCCTGACCGTCGTCATTCGTTCAGCCTAGAGCCGGACGGCGTCAAATGGGCGTTGACGGCGGCGGCCGCGGCTGCCAGCGCGGCCAGCTCGTCGACGTCGACGCCGCCGGCGCGCAGGACCTCGGCGCCGCCTCCGACTCCGAAGGTGTCGGGCTCGCGCCAGGCGAACACCACGCGGGCGACGCCGGCGCGCACGATCAACGACGCGCACCCGTCGGGCCGGGAAGCGCGCCGACCGCACGGCTCAAGCGAGCTGTAGACGACGGCGCCCTCGACGGACCGCCCGGCCCGGCGCAGCGCCACCTCTTCGGCGTGGTCGTGCGGGTCTTCCTCCCGCGAGCGGCCTTCGGCCACGACCATGCCGTCGGCGACGATGAGGGCGCCGACGCTGAAGGCCGTCTGCGACGGCGGGCAGCGCCGCGAAAGCTCCACGGCCCGGCGCAGCCACACGGCGTCATCCATTGTCGCCTCCCAGCGTGTAGTGGAGCACCGCCACGTCGCCGAGGGACTCGACTCGCCTCAGCCGCATGCGCGCGCGGCTGTCGTGCGGGAACGCCCCCGGACCCACGAAGCGGGGCGCGGCGGGGTCGCCGACGAAAAGCGGCGCCACGGCCAGACGCAGCTCGTCGGCGAGGCCCTGAAGCAGCAGTTGAGTATGTACGGTCCCGCCGCCTTCGACGAGCACGCTGCCGACGCCGCGCGCGGCCAGATCGGCAAAGATCGCCGGCCAGCCGTCGGCTTCGACCGCGTGCGCGACGTCCTGAAGTCGCCGCCTCGCCTGCGGCGTGGCGCAGTAGACGATCTTGTCGACGTCGCCTTCGACGAAGAACCTGGCCTTCGGGTCGAGATCGCCGCTTGCGGTGACGGTGACCTTGACCGGCTGGCGCGGGCCGTCGGCGCCGAGGCCGGGGTTGTCTCGGCGGACGGTGTTGGCGCCGACGAGGATCGCGTCGTGCTCGCCGCGCAGCCGCCGCACCGCCTCCATCTCCCGGGGGCTGGACAGGATCAGGCGCCGCGGCGACGCGTCGTCGATATAGCCGTCGATCGACGTCGCCGCCGACAGCACCACGTGCGGACGGTCAAGTGACACGGACCGACCTTACTGCGGGCGACGCCGGGCGGCGACGTCGATCGCACGTGGACCCGCGCGACTACGATAAGGCTTAGGGTCTGTATCAGCGGCGGCGAGCGGATGCGCGCCGACCTTGACCACAGCAAGGAGGGGAGCGTTGACCGCTGCGCCCAACCCGCCCGCCCCAGGCGGCCCCGGCGGCCACCACGCCCCGAACTCCACAGGCACGGCCGAGCCCGCCGCGAGTTCGCCTCGCCGCGCCATATCGGCGATCTCGCGTCGATCGGCGCACCTGCTGCGGCAGACTCCCGGGCGACTTGCCCTGGCGTTGACGTTCATCCTGGCGCTGACCGCGGTCTCGGGCGCGACCTCGGCGACCGACGCGGGGGCTCGCGCGGACCTCATCGACGAGGTCTCCGGCCAGCAGGGCCGCATGAGCGTCGCCGCGTTCGACATGTACCGGGCGCTTTCGGACGCCGACTCGGCGGCCACCGAGGCGTTCCTGCCGGGACGCACCTCGCAGGACGCCCGCGACGGGGACTATGAGGACGGCGTCGGGCGGGCGACAAGCGCCCTGGTGACGCTGTCGGCCGAAGCCTCCACCAAGGACCAGACCTCGCTCGTCGCCGAACTGTCGGCGGCGCTTCCCACCTACACCGGGCTCGTGGAGACCGCGCGCACCTACCACCGGCAGCAGCTGCCGCTGGGGCTGGCCTACCTCAACAACGCCTCGGCCCTGGTACACCAGGAGATGCTTCCCACCATCAAGCGGCTGCAGAACTCCGCCATGGACGATCTGCGGGCGGCCAAGGACGACGCGGTCGGCTTCCCGTGGCTGGCCACAATCGCGGTCGTGCTCCTTTTGGCTCTGCTGGCGTACTGGCAGATGTGGCTGACGCGCCACACCAACCGCTTCGTCAACGTCGGCCTCGCCGCGGCCACACTGGTCGTGCTC
>JBOGDN010000276.1:0-3129 GCA_050742995.1 Stackebrandtia sp.
GTACTGGCCGGTCTCCGGCGAGCCTTGTCCGCCCGAGGCGGCCGGCGGCGGCGCCGAGGCGCTGCTGCGGTAGGTCGGGGAGGCCGTGTGCGGCGGCAGCGGCCCACCCGGGGGGTAGGGGCCGGGGGGAGGCTGCGCGTCCGTGTTCTGCTGCGGCGGAGGCGACGTCGGCCTGGCCGACGCGCGGAAGGTGCGCGGCTGCTGTTCGCCGTCCTTGTCCTCCTCGCGGTCGGACTCGGAGGGCGGTCCGCCGTAGGCGCCCTCATAGGGGTTTCGACGCGGTTGGTCGTCGTGGCCTTGCTGACTCACAATGCACCTCCGCCGGTAGGCGCCGACGCGTAAGCCGCCGGGCCTTGTTCGCCGTCAAGTCGTAGCAGTTTCGCACCAAGCGATTCGGCGACTCCACGCACCCGCGTCTGTCCGGCCGGAGCCGTCTGCGCGTCGCCGGCGATCCGAATCAGACAATCCACAGTAGCTCCACGCCCGGCGGCCTTGCCCTCGGGATCACGCGAGTTGACCATCCCGGGCCGCAGTGTGACCGAAGTGGTGGTGAACACGGCCGGCACCGCGCCGAGGGCGTCGATCAGGTGCGGCAGGGTGTTCATGTCCGTGGGCCAGCGGGTCACGCGGTAGGTGACGTGCTGCAGTCCGTCGCCCTGCCAACGCTGCCAGGTCTCGGCGGAGCGGGGGTGCCCGGCGGGGACGTTGGTCGCGGTCAGCCCGAGCGACTGCCGCAGCGTGTCGCCAAGCGCTTCGGCGTCGAGCACGCGGTTCTCCACGCCGGCGTTCTTCAGCAGCTTGCCGACTCGACTGACGGTCACCGCGAGAGCTTTATAGACGCCGTCGACGTCGCCGCCGCGGTCGGCCGCGGCGTCCATCGCGTCCTCGGAGTTCATCCGCACCGCGAGCCAGCTGGTGTGGTGCACCACCGCGGGCAGTCCGCCGAGCAGCTCCTGGTACGAAAGGGACGCCGCCGAGCCGTCGCTGCCCGAAAGCCCGACGGGGACGGTGTGCCCCACCACCTGAATCGACGAGACCGGGACGCCGGACTCGGTGAACAGCCGGGCAAGCCGCACCAGCGGCACCGCCTCGGTGATGCCGTCCGCGCCTCCAAGCGCCATGACGGCGAACCAGCCGTTGTCGTCGTAGCCGACGCCGATGTCGGTGTCGCGCTCGTCGACGCCGACGATCCCGAGGTCGGGCGCGAGCCCGTGCAGCACCTCGGCGTCGACCTGCGGCTGGGCGCGGCGGGCCGAGAGCCTGCGCCGCAGCGGAACCGCCTGGTACAGCCACATTCCGCCGCTGCGGCCGTACACCGGCACCAGGATCAACACCGCGGCCACGGCGGCGCCGATGTACCACGGCAGCGCGCGCATCGGCACTTGATCCGCGGTGACGTTGTAGACGCCCGCGGCGATGCCGACGACGATCTCGGCGGCGATGACGTGAACCAGCTTGAACGGACCGAGGCGTCCGGTGTTGCGGGCGTCGAAGTAAACGGGCTCTTCGGCCCGCTGCTTCTTCTCCGCCACCCGGGCGCGGCCGGCTGCCGGCGCGTGCACCATCGTCATATCAGGGGTGGCCCTCCGCAGGCTGGTGAATGGGCAATTTCTCGGCCTTCATCGTATGCGTCCCCCGCCACAAGCGCCACCCGGCCTGAGCGCCTCGCCGGCCGGCGACCGGGGCGCCAGGAGTCGCTCCTCGATCACGCGGCGTCCGCATTGTCTGCTCGGCGACCTGGGACGTCAGCTCCAGCGCCGCTTCGGCGTCGGAGGCGTCCAAGGTAAGGAACGCGGGTCGTCAGGGTGCTATGGACGCGGGATCCCGCCGGGCGGGGTGTGGCGCGGATTCGGCGGAGCCGAGACCGGGGGCGCGCTCGCCGGGACGGCCATGGCGGCGATCTTTCTGCGGTCGTACAGCCGCGTGCCGACGACGAGCCCGGCCAGCGCCAGCGCTCCGACCACGCCGACGGCGGCGGCGAACATCGGGTTCCCGTAGGCCACATCGCCTTCGGCGGACCCGGTGGCGTTCGGATGGTCGGCGATGTCCACGGGGTCGTGGCCCTCGATGTCGGAGTTCAGGGCCTTCTGAGGACTGACGACGCCGAGAGCTTCGACGTCGGAGACCGGCGTGGTGCCGACGCCGACGATCTGGTTGGTCAGTTCTTCAACGCTCAGCCCGGGCCAGCGCGCCATGACGAGGGCGGCCGTGCCCGCCGTGATCGCCGCGGCGTATGCGGTGCCGTTGCGGACGTCGTAGTCGCCGCCGGAGGCCGCCACCGGGATTTCGACGCCGGGGGCGCCTACCTCTTCGGGCTTGTTCTGGTTGGGGGGCGTCGAGCCCTGCCAGAGTTCGTCCTCCATGCCGGTGCCCACGACGGAGATGGTCTTGGTGTACCCGGCCGGGTGCTGGAGGAAGGCGCTTTCGGGGTCGTCGGCGTCGCCGACGGGAGTCACGATGGGAATGCTCTTGCCTTCGACCGCGCGGTTGACGACGTCCTGGCCGGCCGGATCGGCTTCGCCGGACGTCACGGTCACCAGGATGATGTCCACCTCGGCGTCGGTGAGGTACTCGATCGCCTCGGAGATCTGTTTGGTGCGCGCGGCCGCGTCGCCCTCCGGAGCGCCGATCGAGGCCGAGATGATCTTGGCGTCGGGAGCGACGCCGAGCACGCCTTCGGCGTTGTCGTCGCCGTGGCCGCGTCCGACCAGCACCGAGGCCACGCCGGTGCCGTGGTCCTCGGGGTCTTGCATGGGATCGACGGATTCGCCGAACGCCTCGCCGTCGCTCACCGCGCCTTTCAGGTCGGGGTGAGCCGCGTCGACGCCGGTGTCGACCAGGCCGATCACAATGCCTCCGCCTCGCGACTGCTGGTGGGCGCCGGCGAGGTCGAGCCGTTCCAGGTGCCACTGTCGGTCGCGGATCTCTTCGTCGGCGACGGCGACGCCGGGCACTGCGGCGACGACTGCGGCTGACAGCGTCAGCACGGCGATCCGATTGGCAAGGCGCATGTGTCTGCTTTTCTCTGGTGTCGGTGGATGTAAACGTCTGGTCGAACTGCTCCGGCGCGGCCTCACGTCGAGGGCGGGGGCGGTTGCGGCTGCTGTGGAGGTTGCGGCGGCGGAGGGC
>JBOGDN010000277.1:0-4613 GCA_050742995.1 Stackebrandtia sp.
CATCTCGGGCGGCCCGCTTTGTCGTGCGCGGCGAAAACCGTCGTTAAATGTGCTCGCCGATGCGCTCGACGATCTTGTCGGCACGCACCCCGGCGTTCGGGCAGCCGCCGAAGTGGTGCAGCGCCACCACCTCGTGGGTCTCGCGCGAGAGCACCGGCGAACCGGACGAGCCGAAGGCGGTGTCGCAGTAGTAGGACGCGTCGCTGCCGGTGGCGTACCCGTCGTACGACGCCGAATCCACCTGGCACTTTCCGCCGCTGTCTTCGTCGGAGTCCAGCGCGATCTGGCTCGGAGAGCCGTTGGGGTGCTGCGGGATGTACAGCTTCTCGGCGTCCTTGGGGGCGCGATCGGCCAGCGTCAGGTACCCGAAGTCCTTGATCGCGTCGAAGTCGTCGACGGTGAACAGCGTGAAGTCGTACGTCTCGTCGGTGGCGATCACGTCGTCGCCCTTGACCTTCACCGTCGAGGAGGTCTCCTCGCCGCCGCAGGACGCGCAGGCGTAGTTGAACCACACCTCGGTGTCGCTTGCCGCCTTGTCGCTGCTGAAGCAGTGATTGTTGGTGAGCAGCCGGTTCTGTTCGCCGACGCGCCACGCGGTGCACAAGGTGGTGCCGTCGATGAGCAGCCGCGCCACCGGCGCCGAGTTGGCGTAGATCTCCGGTTCGCCGTCCCGGTAGCAGACGGCGTCGCGCTGGTCGTCGTCGCCGCAGACGCTCTCGGGGTGCGGCTTGGCCTCTTCCCTCTCGGCGACCTCGGGGGCGGGAATGCCCTTGGCCACCTTGTCGATCTTCACGCCGAGATCCGACGTCGCGTCGTTGACCTTGCCGTCGGCCTTGTGCAGCTTGACTACGGCGGTGTCGCCGCTGATCGAGGTCGCCCACAGCTCCCCGAGCGCGCTTTCGTACCGGTGCACCTGGTCTCCCTCGACGTCGGAGACCGTGACGTAGTCGCCGTCGGCCAGCGTCAGCCGGGAGAAGTGCATCTTGACGTAGGTCGCGTCGGGGTATGTGAACACCTGTTCGCCATCCGCCAGCGAAACCATGTCGACGTCGAGGTCCTCGGTCTCCCCGATCTCGATCGTCTCGGCTTCACGCGGCGGCTGCGGCGCGTTGTCGTGGTGCTCGGCGTCTGCGTCGCCGCCGAGTCCCATCAGCACCGGCGCCGCCACGGCGAGCAGCCCCAGGGCCGCCACGGTGGCGATTCGCTTCATCGTTGCCCCTCCAGCTGGTTGAGAATCAAACCTTGGGTGGGGGAAATTCCTCCCCAGGTGCTCAACGAGCCACGGCGGGTTCGGACGCGGTTACAGCTTGACCATGACCTCGGACAGCGGCTTTTTAGAGATGGCGGGCACCCGCGCGCCCGCGGCGGGATAGCCGACGGGGATCAGCACGAACGGTCTTTCGTTGGCCGGACGGCCGCACGTCTCGGTCAGGAACTTCATCGGGCTGGGCGTGTGCGTCAGCGTCGCGAGGCCCGCCTGATGCAGGGCCGCCAGCAGGAAGCCCACGGCGATGCCGACCGACTCCCTGACGTAGTACGGGCGCGGCTCATCGTCTCCCTTGTGCACTTCGAAGACGGCGATGAGCGCGGGCGCGACTTCCAGGAACGGCTTGTGATCGTCGAGGCCCAGCGGGGCAAGGGCGTCCAGCCATTCCCGCGAGGCGCGTCGGCCGTAGAACTCCCGCTCTTCGGCTTCGGCGGCTTCGCGGATGCGCCGCTTGAGCTCGGGGTCGGTCACCACGACAAACCGCCACGGCTGGAGGTTGGCGCCGCTGGGCGCGGTGGCGGCCGCCTCGACGCAGGCCTCGACGACGTCGAGGTCGATCGGCTCGGTGGAGAAGTCGCGGATCGTGCGCCGCTTGGCCATGACGTCGACGAAGTCGCGCGCTCGCGCCAGCGCCTCGTCGGCGGGGACGTCGAATCGGGGCGCGTCGACTGTGGGCGGCGGATCTGGCATGGGGGGCTATTCCTCCGTCTCGGCGGCGGCCTGCTCGACCACCGCGGCGAGACCGCGCCGGGTGGCCAGCGTCAGCACCGTGTCTCCCGGCGCGAACCGCCGCGTCGGGTCCGGGCTCCATTCTGTCTTATCGTGCCGGGTTATCGCCAGCACGCGCAGCAGCTCGTCTGCGTCGACGGCGCTGATCGGCTTGCCGTCCAGCTCCGAGCCGGCGGTCACGGGCACCTCTCCCACCAGCAGCAGGTAGCGGCCCACCGGGATGGTCCCCTTGATGTTGCGCTCGGTCATGGCCGCGGCGAACTCGGCGGCGGCAACGCCGGCCACGCTCAGCGAGTCCGGGAGTCCGAAATGGCGCTGCACCCGTTCGGCCAGGTCCGGGTCGAACAGCCGCAGCACGGTGCGCACGTCGCCGCGGATTTTGCGGGCGTGCAGCGCGGCTTCCAGGTTGACGATGTCGTTGCTGGTCACCGCCACCAGCGCCCTGGCCGTGCGCACCTGCGCGTTGCGCAGCGTCTCGCGGCGGCTCGCGTCGCCGTAGACGACCGGGATGCCCATGTGGCGCGCGGCGTCGACGCCCTGGCTTTGCGCGTCGTCCTCCACGGCGACCACAGGCACGCCGAGATTGTGCAGCTGTGTGGCCACTTGAATGCCGACGTTGCCGAGGCCGACGACGATGATGTGGTCGCTGATGGGGCCGCGCAGCCGCCCCTGGTCCACGGCGAGCTTCCTGCTCACCATGTTCTCCACGATCGCGGCGGTGAACACCGGGACCAGCAGCGCCCCCGACACGGCCATCATGACGTGGGCGAACTTCTCCACGGCGGGGGCGGTGAGGTCGGGGTCGATGCCTCCGGCGGCGGCGAGCGTGGCGACGTAGGCCGCGACGATCCAGTTCAAGTCCTCGTCGGCGCCGAGCCTGTGGGCCTCCTGGATCAAGAGGCCGCCCAGCAGGATGACGCCCACCAGCGCCAGCGCGACGAACCGCAGCTTCTTGTCGGCGACCTCTCGAATCTCGTCCCAGAACCGCGTCGCCACGCGACGCAGTCGGTATCTGGCGGGGTGGGCGCGCACTCGCGGCGGCCGGTCCGCGGCGGTCACCACCAGGTCGGCCGGCTTCGACTTCCCCGGAAGCAGGACGGTTCCCGCTCGCGTGGACGCCAGGCCCCACGTGGGTCCGGTGCCGCGCACGCTGCCGGCGGGAGCGACGTACAAGGTGCGGTCGGCCACCGCCAGGTACCTCGGCTCCACCTCGCCGAGTGCGGCCGCCACGAACGACGGTGAGGCGATGGACGCGTCCGAAAGCAGGGCGCAGTCGCCGAGCAGCGGCTCGATGCGGTTGGCGAGGGTGGTGTTGTACACGCGCACCACAAGGCGAATGTCGGTGATCTCAAGGGCGCGCAACGCGGCGTGAATATTTCCGACGTCGTCTTGCGCCATCAGCGCGACGGCCCGGGCCTGGCCGATTCGCGCCGCCGCGAACGCGTCGGCGTCCAGCTGATCGTTCTCCACGACTCGCACCGTCGGCACCCGGGAAATCTGCGGGCCGTGGTTCAGTCTGCGCGACGGCAGAATCACCGTAACGCTTTCTCTATGTCTATGAACCAATTCTTCGACAAGCCGAAAAGTCATGCCGTCGTCTCCGCAGACGATGACATGATCGCGGAAGGCATTGCGACGCAGAGATACCGGGGACACGGCGTGATCGTAGCCGCACCACGGGCGGTAATGAAACCCCCACAAAAAGAAAATTCCGCCTTTAGGGCGCGTCTCGACTGCCGAACACTCGTTGTGATCTGTGAGACACAGCCAGTGTCTGACGATCATTCCGCCGTCCGCACACGGCGCGACGGCGGGCGTCCTCGGCGACAAGCGAGGCGAAGCTTCGGGTTCTTACCCGCGAGTTCGACTCGACCGGGACGTCCGTCACCGGCCCCGTCTGGCGACACGGGGCCGCAGCGACCGCGGAGCGGGGAATGAATCGCGGCATGCCGGCTCGGTCGCTTCCTCCCGCGAGAACTGTATTCGAGGGCGAAACGCGGCCAGGCCGGCGCAAGGCAGTGATCACAAACATTGAGGATCTCAACACAATGAACACATGGCTACAACGCACGACCGGCACAGTGGGCATCGCCTGCGGGCTGTGCCTGGCGACCGCGGGAGTCGCCCAGGCTGACGCCGGCGACTCGATCGCCGGGGTCACGGGAATGCTCACTCCAGTCGCCGAGTCGCCGACCACGGCGCTGTCCACCGACCACCCGATGGGCGCCGCGCCCGACCCGGCCGCGCTTTCCCAGCCGGTCTCCGACGCCGGAGCGGGTCTTCCCGCCGTCGACTCGGTCGGCGGCAACGTCCGCAACCTGTCCGGCTCGGTCACCTCGGGCACGCCTTTGACGGTCGGCAGCAGCGTGCTGCCGGACTCCAAGGCTCAGGTCGGGGGTCAGGAAGTGGAGAGCGACGGCTCGCTCGGAACGATAAGCGACGCCGCTTCCGGAACGCTGCCGGCGCAGACCAACCTGCCGACGGTGCGGGAGCTGCCGCTTGTCAGCGAAGTTCCGGTCGCGAACCAGCTGTCCGACGTCAACAACGCACCAGCCGCTCCGGCGGCGCCTGCTGCGCCGGTCGACGGCGCCCTCGGCGCGGCGGACCCGGCGGCGGC
>JBOGDN010000278.1:0-5892 GCA_050742995.1 Stackebrandtia sp.
TCCTCGGGCATGGCGGGCGCCACGCGGTGCTTCAGCTGCCGCCCCATCAGGGCGCGGGCCTGCGCGCAGGCGGCGGGGGCGCCGGCCTCGTCGCGCCAGACGCGCGACAGCAGCGTCGTCATGTCGCGGGGCGTGGCCGCCGTGGTGCGGGCCGGGTCGTAGGCGCGCGTGCGGCGTAGCTCGGCGTCAGAGGCGCGACGCAGCGTCGCGGCCAGCTCGGCGAGACTCGGCGCGCCCAGGTCGGCGGCGATGTCTTGCAGGACGCGGCGCGGACCGCCGAGAATCCTGGCGCCGGCCATGCCGAGCTCGGCGGCGAGCGACTTGAGGTTGTCGAGACCGACCCGGTCGACGAGCAGGTCCGCGGCGGTGTTGTCCGAAACAGACATCATCGAGACGGCGAGGTCGCGCAGGCTTGTCTCGACGTCGTCCATGAAACCGGCGAAGCCCGTGCCGCCCAGACGGTCGGCGGCCTCCACTCGCGACCGTTCGGCGGGATCGAGCTGGCCGGCGTCGACCTGTCTTGCGAACTCAAGGGCGACGAGGACCTTCACCGTCGAGGCGAGCACCGCCGGATCGTCGGGGCGCAGCCCGATCTCGCCGGGGCCGTCGACGTCGCGGACGTGCACGGAGGCCTCGACGTCGGCGTCTGCCAGCACATCGGCGAAATCGTTCACTGCACAACAATAAATTGTGAACTTTGTGGATAAATCGCCGGCGACCGAACACCCCGCCGACTCCGGCGGTGCTATAGAGTTCACGTCAGTGGACGCACGCGCATATCCGACATTTGAGGCATCCTCCCGGACATCTGTCGTCGACGCCGCTTTGAACTTTTTGGACGAAGTAGGGCTTGACAGGCTTACGCTTCCACGGTTGGCGTCGCACATCGGAGTCGGTGAGCGGATGCTGCGTGCCCAGTTCCGCGACGAGCGAGAGCTGGGCGACGCGATGGCCGAGGCGCTGCTGCTGTGCCAGGAGGCGACGGCGCGGCGCCCCGGAGAACCCTGGGCCGAGTGGCTCGCCCGCCGCGCGCGGCAGCGCGGCCGAATCCTGCTGAGCCGCCGGGACGGCGCGCGACTTGTCGTGAACGCCTCTCCGGGCCCGGGCTCGCGGCACCTGCTCGACGCGGACCTCGCGGTGCTCGTCGACTGCGGATTCACACCGGCCCAGGCGCTGCGCGGGGTCATGGCCGTCTGCCACTACGTCAACGGCTTCGCCATGAAGGAGCAGGCGGAGGTACGGCGGCAGACGGACGACCCGTCGTACGCCGAGGATCCGCCTCCCGGGCAGCTGCTCGACCTGTTCACGGCCACGCCGATCTTGGCGGCGGCGATTTGCCAGGTCGGGGACCCGCGCGGCCCCGAAGAGTTCGACTACGGGCTGAAGCTGCTGCTGGACGGCATGGCGGCCGCGCTCGAACGCGCCGAGCCGGCGTACTCGTTCCCCGCGCCGGTGTAAGGCGCCGCGAGCGTCGCCGCCCACGGCGCCCGAGCGCCGGACGTGGTCTAAAGCGTCAGCAGCGAGTGCACCGCCCAGTGGTCGGACGGCGTGTGCTCCCCGTCGGTCCAGGTGTTGATCGCCGTCTTCAACGCGGCCCCGCCGGGCGTGGCCAGCACCCAGTCGATGCGCGGGTCGCCCTCGACCGGCTCGGGATTCCAGCCGTTGAAGGTGCCGTACTCGGGCGACAGCCGCTCTTCGGCGACGACCCAGGTGTCCTCGAGGCCGCCGTTGACCAGGGTCTCGTACGGGACCGAGCCGACAGGGGTGTTGAAGTCGCCGACGACGACCGTCGGGACGTCGAATTCGGCTACGACGTCGCGCACCATCTCGGCGCTGCGTTCCCGGGCGGCGTCCGACTGGTGGTCGAAGTGGGTGTTGAGGAACACGAACTCGCCGCCGGCCGCCAGATCGGAGAACCGCACCCACGTCAACATCCGGGTGATCTCGTTTCCCCAGGTCGTCGACCCGATCAGCCGCGGGGTGTCCGACAGCCACAGGTGGTCGTAGGCGGTCGGCTTCAGTCGCGCGCTGTCGTAGTAGACCGCCGTGGCCTCGTCGTTGCTGCCGCCCTGGCGGGCTAGGTGAATCCAGTCGTAGCCGTCCAGGTCTTCCAGGATGTCCTGGCCCTGGCCGTAGAAGCCTTCCTGGATGCCGAACACCGTCGGCCGCTCCTGCTCCAGCAGGTGGGCGACGCGGGGGCGCCGCTCCGGCCAGCTGTTGGGCGAGTCGTCGACCGGAAGTCTGACGTTGAACGACATGACGTGCAGCTGGTCGCCCTCGGCGGGCCCGATCAGCGGAAGCTCGACCGCCCGGCTCTCCTCGGCTCGAGCGGGGGAAGCGAACGTCGTGCTCGCCGCGGCGGCCGCTCCCGCGGCGAGTCCGGCGCCGAGCAGGGTGCGGCGGCTGAGGGATTCGGGCATGGTCTGGCTCCTGTTCAGGGTCAGCCGAGTGTGGGCAGGGGACGGACAAACGTCTATCACGCCACGCTCAGTCGATCAAGGACAGATTGATGAATTGATCCATAAATTGCCCTCGTCATCTACTCAGGGCGCAGGGTGTGTTTGAGAGTCCTCTTCCGTCGCGAGCGGCCTCCAGGTGGCGACGGCTTGCGAAGCGCCGTCGTTTCGAGTTTTATCGCAAGGCGGAGGTGCTCTTGCATCCGGGTGTTGGATGCGGAAGTGCCGACAACGCCGCGAGGCGCCGCCTGGTGGACGCGCAGCAGGAAACGGGACTCTCAAACGCACCCTAGGGTCCTTGCCGCCTCAATCGCCAGCAAGACTCCGAAGACTGCGAACAGCGCCGCGGCGCCGTACCGCAACAGCCGCTCGGGCAGCCGCTTGCCGAGCCACAGCCCCAAGGCCAGCGCGAGCGCGTCGGCGGCGACCATGCCGACCACGGCGCCGATCCAGGTGCCGAACCAGCCGTGCTGCGCGGCCAGGGTGATGGTGACCAGCATCGTCTTGTCCCCCAGCTCGGCCAGGAAGAACGCGACGGCGACGGTGACCACCGCCGGACCCGTGCGCTTGGGGGCCGCCTCGGCGTCGTCCGACTCCTCCTCGCCCCGCAGCGTCCACGCAGCGAACCCGAAGAACGCCAGCGCCGCGACGAGGTTGAGCCACCCGGTCGGCAGGGCCGCGCCGAGCCCGAAGCCGATCGCCACCGAAAGCGCGTGCGCGGCGGCGGTGCCCGCGGTGATGCCGAGCAGCACCGGAAGCGCGCGATACCGGGTCGCGAAGGTCATGGCAAGCAGCTGGGACTTGTCGCCAAGTTCGGCGACGAAGATGACGCCCGCGGCCAGCAGGGCGGCGGCGAGAATTCCGTCCACGAGGGTCCTTTTGCTAGGCGGCGGGGCAACAGTCTGCCAGAGCCGAGGGGCCCGGCAGTCTCGCCGAGACGGACGGGTGGCCGGAATCATGGCGCGACCGGCACGCGAAAGGGGCGAAGACCTCTTCGGCCTTCGCCCCTTCGCCTCCCGCCCCGCCAGGCGGAAAGACCTCAGCCCACGAGGACTCGGTAATGGATGCTGTCCTACTGCGAAGCCCGCTGACGCGTCGCCTGGCGGCGTTGTCGTCGTCGCGCATACAACCCCGGTATGCGCTCCTCCTCCGCCTTGCCAGGCTCGGTCAGCGAACTTCTCGCTACGGACGATCCATTACCGACCCCTCTAGGCGAGGTTCATCCGCAGCTCGCTGACGCCCAGCTGGACGTCGAGCACGTCGGCGGATTCGTCGACGCGGCTGTACTCCTGGTGGTTGGACACGATGACCACGCCGATGCGCTTGCCTTCGGCGAACTGATAGTCGCGCGCCTCGAACCCGAAGGTGCCGGTGTAGCTCTCACCCGGCGTCAACGGCGGGCTCTCGGTCAACCCGGAGTGGTTTCTGCCGTCCATCGCGCCGCGGCTGACGACTTCATAGCCGCTGCCGTCCTCGTCGTAGGCGACGAGCAACGCGTTGATCGGCATCTTCTCGCTCGACGACGAATACGTCAGCTCGAGCTCGGTCAGCCCGGACAGATGCTTGCCCTCTGTGAGCGGCTCGCTGAGGTAGACCTGACGTTCCGCCTTGTCCTCCAGCGGTTTCGACAGCATGTAGTCCTCGTCGGGCGCCAGGCCCGGACCGATCGAGTGCGACCCCTCGCCGTTCGGCTCGGTGGTGAGGGTTCCGGACGGACTGTCGGCCTCGCCTCCGAAGTACAGAGTCGTTTCCTTGCCGGCCGGGTCCGGGTAGTCGTCATAGTGCTCGAAGCTGCCGTCGGTGCGCTCGACGGTCACGTCGGGCGTGTCCATGACGCCGTTGTCCTTCTCGTACAGCCAGTAGTCGAACCAGTCGTGCACCAGCTGCGTGCCCTCGTCGTTCCAGGGCCAGCCCACGTGGGCGTCCGGGTGCAGCCACAGCTTGGTCGGCGCGTCGTTGGCCTTCAGTTCGTCCCACAGCCGCTGCGCGTGGTTGGTCTTGACGTTGAAGTCCGTCTGACCGTGAACGATCAGCGTCCCGGCTGTGACCTGGTCCGAAGTGTTGCGATAGTTGCGTTCGTCCCAGAACTCGGTGTAGTTGTCGTCGACGTCGTCGTTGCCTTCTGTCAACTCGTCGAACACCGGGCCGCACATATCCTTGGCGCGGTCGCTGGCGACGTAGTCGGCCAGCCAGCGGGCGTAGTCGTCGCCCCAGCCGCTGTAGGCGACGCCCTCGGCGCGCGTGTAGTCGTACCAGCTGGAGATCGCGGAGATCGGGACGACCGCCTTGACCTCTTCCATGCCGGTGGCGGCGATCGCGTTGGGCAGCGTGCCGTTGTAGGAGATGCCGATCATGCCGACGGACGGCTTCGCCCAGTCGGCGGCGACCTCGTTGCCGTCGGCGTCGACGGCCTTGGCGCGGCCGGCGATCCAGTCCACAAGGGCCTTCATGCTCTCGGTGTCCTCTTGGCCGCCGGTGGTGGGGCAGCCCTCGGACTCGGCCGTGCCCTGCATCTCGACTTCGAGATACGCGTAGCCGCGCGGCACGAAGTACTCGTGCAGCCAGTCGCTGAAGTGAGCCGGGTTGGCCTTCGGGTCGATCGGAATCTGCCTGTCCGCGTTGTTCACGGCGGCGGCGGACAGGCCGTAGTAGGGGCTGGGCTGCACGATGACCGGGACTTTCAGGTCTCCGTCGGTCTCAGCGGGACGCATCAGCTGCGCGGCGATCTTGTCCTTCTTGCCGTCGCTGTCGCTGTCCATTTCAGATTCAATATAGACGGTTTCCTTGATGGCGTCGTCCAGGCTGTAGATCGGCTCGGTGCGGTCGTCCGGATCCGCGTTGGCCGTCCATGCCCAGCCCGCCACCACCAGCATCGCGCCGGCCGCTATGACGGCAGGCAGCTTCAAACCGGAGGGTCGGAGTTTCAAAGCGATCTCTCTCCACTCGCAATAAGGGGTGTGAGGGGTGCACGCGACATCGCCAGTCCGTGAAGAGAACCGGCGCGGTCACGCAGAGTCGCCGTCGCGCCTTCTGGGGTGTAGCCGGGGTGTTGCTCGGGCGACTTCTAGCGGCGACTACTGAATAGACGCTTAAGGAATGTCATCAGGTTGCCGCACGCCAAGCAAGAGTTTACAAACGTGATGCCGCACACAGGCATATGCCAATATGGAACTAAATGTGATCATCAGGTCGCTTATCGTGAAATCCAGGCGTAATTGCGTGTAGACGGCATAATCGTCACGGCGGCCGTCCGGCGTCTTTCCCGGCCGAAGAATCTCTCGAGGAAGCCGATGCCCGACACGCCCGAAACGCCGCGCGACCCCAGACGCTCCGACGCACTCGGCGGCTCGCCGCTGTTCGACTCCGGCGCGGGCGTTTTCGGCCCCTCGTCGATCCCCGTGTCGGACCCCACGGCCGCGCCGACGCCTGCGGCGCC
>JBOGDN010000279.1:0-6746 GCA_050742995.1 Stackebrandtia sp.
GGGTAGGCGCCGGCGAGCGCGCCGACGAAGACGGTGGCGCAGGCGGCGCCGGCGGGCACCCACACCGGCAGCGCGAACGGCCAGTCGCGACTGAGCGCGAAGGCCGCCGTCGCGGCGCCGCCGAGCACCGCGCCGCCGATCCCGCCGAGACCGGCGAGCAGCACCGATTCGCCGAGGAACTGCCGGCGGACGTGGGCTCGGGTGGCCCCAAGCGCGCGGCGCAGGCCGATCTCGGAGCGCCGTTCGAGTACGGCGATGACCATCGTGTTGGCCACCCCGATGCCGCCGACAAGCAGCGCGACGCCGCCGAGGGCCAGCAGCAGCGTGGTGAGGGTTTCGTCGGCGGCCGCCTGGGCGGCGAGCGCGTCCGACGGGCGGCTCACCGACACCTCTTCGGGGTTGGAGGGGTTGACGGTGGACGCGAGCACGGCGCGCACGTCGGCGACGTCCGCTTCGCCGGACCGCTCGTAGATCGTGGTCGGAGAGCCGTCGAATCCGAGCAGGTCCGCGGCGACCGGCCAGCCGATCAGGACCGACGAGTCCAGTTCGGGCGCAAGCGGCGCGGGTTCGAGGACGCCGACGACGGTGAACCACTCCCCGCCGAGCCAGACCTCGACGCCGCCGTCGGTGTCAGCCACGCCAAGCCGCTCGGCGGCCGTGGCGCCGAGCACGACGGCGGGGTAGGTCGCCAGCGCGTCGTCGAGCCAGCGGCCCGAGCCGACCTCGGCGCTGACGGCGTCGAGCAGGTCGGTTCGGGCGGCGGCGACGGAGAGCCCGTTGGTCTGGTTCTCGTCGATCTCGTCGTTGCGATAGACGGTCGCGTCGTCGACGACGCCGATTGCGCTGACGTTGTTCACCGCCTCGATGCGGGCGACCATGTCGACGCCGGATTCGGGAAGCTTGGCCTCTCCGCCCATGAGCTTCTGTCCCGGCGTGACGGTGAGCAGGTCGGTGCCCAGGTCGCGCAGCTGCTCGTTGACCTGCTCGCGGCTGCTGGCGGAGATGCCGACGACGGCGACCATCGCGGCGATGCCCACGGCGATCCCCAGCGCGGACAGCACCGCCCGCAGCGGCCGGGTGCGCAGCCCGGCGAACGCCACCCGAAGCGTGTCGCGCGGTCTCAGCCGCGACGGGGCCGGTGTCGATGCGCTCATGACTGCTGTTTCCTCTCGTCGGATTCGATCGCGCCGTCGAGGATGTGCACCTGACGGGGCAGCTCGGCGGCGACGTTGTGGTCGTGCGTGATGACGACGATCGTGGCGCCCGCGTCGCGCAGCTCGTGCAGCAGTTTGAGCACAGCGGCGCCGGAGGCTGAGTCCAGCGCTCCGGTGGGCTCGTCGGCGAGCAGAAGAGACGGCTTGCCCACCACGGCTCGCGCCACCGCGACGCGCTGGCGCTGGCCTCCGGACAGCTGGTTGGGCTTGTGATGGGCGCGGTCGGCGAGCCCGACGCGCGCCAGCGTCCGCCTGGCTCGCGCCCGCCGCTCGCGCTGTGACAGTCCGGTATAGAGCAGCCCGTCGGCGACGTTGTCGAGCGTCGTCACGCCCGGCGACAGGAAGAACTGCTGGAAGACGAATCCGATCCGACGCGCCCGCATCGCCGACAGTTGACGGTCGGAGAGCTCGCCGACGTCATGGCCGTCGATGCGCACCAGTCCGGAGTCGGCGCGGTCGAGCGTGCCGAGAACGTTGAGCATGGTCGTCTTGCCGGAGCCGGACGGTCCGACGACGCCGACCATCTCGCCGGATTCGACGCGCAGGCTGACGCCGTCCAGCGCCCGCACCGGCGGGTGGCCGGGGTAGACGCGGCGCACGTCCTCCAACAGGACGACCGGCTGCGGCGGCGCGGCACGCGTTTCGACGCTCACCGGCCCGCCGTCCCCACGACCGTTCCCTCGTCGATTCCGTCGCCGCTGACTTCGACCTTGCCGTCGGCGAACAGGCCGGTCTCGACGGGGACGAGCGACGTCGTGCCGTCGGCGGCGACGGTTTCCAGCCCGTAGCCGCCGTCGGCCAGCGCCAGCAGCGCGCTGATCGGGACGACGAGCACGTCTTCGCGTTCGTCGACGTTCACGACGACGTCGACCGGGGAGCCGAGCAGCGTCTCGTCGGCCGGTTCGCTCAGCGTGACCTCGACTTCGGCGACGGTGTCGTCGGCGCCGGCGGCCTCGTCCTCCTCGTCGGGGTCCGCCTCGTCCTCCACGACGGCCGCCGCCGTCACCGTGGCGGCGACTTCCTTCCCGCCGGGAAGTCCGACGGCGACGTCGTCGCCGACCGCCGCGAGATCAATGTCGGCGACGTCGATCTCCAGGCTGACGACCTGGTCGGCGCCGGTGATCTCCAGCACCGCGGTGCCCGGGGCGATCGCTTCGCCGACTTCGGCCTGTATCGCGTCGACGCGTCCGCCCTTGGGGATGAAGGCGACGTCGGACTTGGCGACGGCACCTGTCGCGTCGCGCCCGACGTCGTCTTGCCACGCTCGCACGGCGAGCGCGGTGTCCCACGTGAACTCGTCGTCGACGTAGAAGCCGCCGTAACCTAGCTTGGCGAGGTTGGCTTCGAGCTGTTCGACGTCGGCGCCGGTGTCGCCCGAGGCGAGGTCGCGGTACATCGGGATCTCGCCGTACAGCGCGGTCACCGGCTGCTCGTCCAACCGGTACAGCGTCGTGCCGCGCTTGACCTTCGACTCTTGGTCGGCCACCCGCGTGAGGACTCCTTGGCCCGACGCGGTCACGGCGAACGGCGAGCCGTGGCCGAGCGTGCCGCCCCAGTTCTCGGTGTCGGAGATGGTCGTGCGGACGACCTCCGCGGTGGCGGCCGGGCCGTCGGCTTCGCCGGCCGGCTCGGCGTCCGAGTCGCGCAGCGTGAACCAACTGGCGGCGCCGGCCGCGGCCACCACGACCACGGCGGCCGTCGGCAACAGCCGTCTCCTGCGACGGCTCCGGGCCGGCGCCTCGCCGACGGCTTCGGCGTCCGGTTCGCGGGTCACTGTCCGTCCTCGGTTTCAGTGCGCTGCCCTTCGGCGCCCAGGGCGTCCTCGCATGCCTTCTCGGCGGCTTCGAAGTCCGGGTCCCCGGCGACGTCCTCGTCGATGTTGATTCCCTCGCCCGGCTTGGGGTCGGCGAAGTCCTCCACACCGTTGTCGCGCATGCACTTGGCGTACTCCAGCATCTCCTCCCGCTCTTCCTCCTGCTCCTCCTCGGAAGGCGCTCCTCCCTCCGGCGCGTGCTCCTCGCAGGCCTTCATGGCCGCGTCGGCGATTTCTTGTTCTTCTTCGCCTTCGACCTGGACTTGGAGGCCTTCGCCGGGCTTCGGGTCCTCCACGTCAAGACCGTTGTCACGCAGGCATTCGGCGTACTTCAGGTTCGCCTCGTAGATCTCTTCTTCGCTGAGCGGCGCGTCGGACTCGCCGCCGTCTTTGGCGGCGTCGCCGCCTTCGTCGGAGTTGCAGCCGGTCAGAGCCAGCAGCAGGGCCAGCGGCAGCGCCGCCAGCGCGGCTCGGGTTCGGATTCGCATGACGTTGTTTCTCCTTTGTGTATGTCGGTGGATGTCGTGTTCGAGGCCGAACGGGGGCGCCCCGCCCCTCACGCAGGGCGTCCCCGTTCGGCTCTAAGCGAGGCGCTACTGCTGCTCGGTGATTTCGAGCACGTGCACGGCGTCGCCCTCGTCGACGCCGGCGGCGTCCACGATGTCTCCCGGGTCGATGCCCGAGGCGTCCACGTCGGGGCCGGCGATCCACTGCTCGTCCAAGTCCTCGAACTTGATGAAGGTGGTCACCTCGCCGCCGTCGTCCTGCCTGACGACCTCGGCGACCTCGGCGTTGTGGAGGCAGACCTCGGCGGCCTGTTCGCCGCCGCAGCCGTGCCCGTCGTCGGCCAGGGCCGTGCCGCTGAAGCCCAGGACGCCCGCAGCCGCGACGCCGCTGACGGCGACGGCCTGCCACATCTTGTTGACGCGCATGATGTTGTTCCTCCTTGTGTTGTCGCGCCCGGCCCACATGCCGGGCGTCAGAGGAGATGAAACGCGAAGGCCCGTTTCTCTGGCGTTTCCGTGACGCACGCCACACCTGCGGCCGTTGTCAACAGAAAAGAAACACCGCGGCCAGGGACAATGGCGTCGGGCCGACTGAGGGAAGTGACGGATGCGAGTGCTGGTGGTGGAGGACGAGCCGATGCTCGCCGACTCGATCGGAGAGTGGCTGCGAGACGAGACGCATGCCGTCGACGTCGTCTACGACGGCGCGGCCGCGCTGGAGCGCACCGGCGTCAACGACTACGACGTGATCGTCCTCGACCGGGACCTGCCCGCCGTGCACGGCGACGACGTCTGCCGCGAGCTGGTCGAGACCGGATCCGCTGCCCGGGTGCTGATGCTCACCGCCGCCGCCGAGGTCGTCGACCGCGTCGAGGGGCTGAGTCTGGGCGCGGACGACTACCTCGTCAAGCCCTTTGCGCTGTCCGAGTTGGGCGCCCGCGTCCAGGCGCTGGGGCGGCGCAGTCGCCCGGCCGCGCGGCCGGTGCTGCGCCGCGCGGGTATCACCCTCGACCCGGCACGGCACGAGGTGTTCCGCGACGGGCGTTACGTGCCGCTGTCCAAAAAAGAATTCGCCGTGCTCGTCGAGCTGTTGCGCGCCGAAGGGGCCGTGGTCTCGGCCGAACATCTGCTTGAGAAGGCCTGGGACGAAAACGCCGACCCGTTCACCGGGGCGGTTCGGCTCACCATCCTCAAGCTGCGCCGCAAACTCGGCGACCCGCCCGTCGTCGACACCGTCATAGGAGTGGGGTACCGCATCCCATGAAGACCGGGAAACGTCGCCGCCGCATCACACTGCGGGCCCGGCTCGCCTTGATCTACGGCGGCATGTTCCTCGCCGCCGGCGTCGTGCTGCTCGGCGCCACCTACGCGCTGTTCGATCAGCAGCTTGCGCCCGGCGAGGGGGGACTCAGCAGCCACGAGGTCGAAGAGCCGGACCCGTCCGCCTCTGAGGCCGAAACGCCTGAAGAGGAGATGTCGGTCACCACTGAGGACGGCGACCTGCTCACCGGCGCCGACGCCGAGACGTGGATGGAGGAAGAGCAGGACAAGCTGCGCGACTCCGCCGCCACCGCCTTGATCTCCCAGGGCGGGATCGCGCTTCTCATCGTCGGCGGCGCGGCGACCGGGTTCGGCTGGCTCGTCGCCGGCAGGGTGCTGGCGCCGCTGCATCGGGTCACCGACACCGCCCGCCGGATCGCCGCGGCCCCGGCCGCCGACCGGGGACTGCACGAGCGCATCGACCTGACCGGCCCCGACGACGAGGTCAAGGATCTCGCCGACACCTTCGACACCATGGTCGAACGGCTCGACCGGTCATTTGACAGCCAGCGCCGCTTCGTCGCCAACGCGTCGCACGAGCTTCGCACGCCGCTGACGGTCGGCCGCGCCCTGGTCGAGACGGCCGTGCACCGCAAAACGGCCTCCGAGGACGTCAAGCGCCTCGGCGAGGATCTGCTGCAGATCAACGCCCGTCACGAGCGAATGATCACCGGGCTGCTGCTTTTGGCCGGCTCGGAAAACGAGATCCCCGAACGGGTTCCGGTCGATCTGGCCGACGTGGTCTCCCATGTGGTCGCGCAGATCGCTCCGGAGGCGCGACAGGCCGGGATCACGGTGCGCGAGGAGACTCAGGAGGCGTTCGTCGCCGGAGACGCGCTCCTGCTGGAGCGGCTCGTGCACAACCTCGCGGAAAACGGCGTTCGGCACAACAGCACAGAAGGCGGGTGGGTCAACGTCGTCTGCCGCGCCGAGGCGAATCGCGTCGAGGTGCGGGTGAGCAACACCGGTCCCGTGGTGCCGCCATACGAGGTTCCGGCTCTGTTCGAGCCTTTCCGCCGGCTCGGCACCGACCGTCTCGTCACCGCCAAGGGGGCCGGTCTCGGACTGTCCATCGTCCGCTCCGTGGCCCGCGCCCACGACGGCGACGCCGTCGCCCGTCCCCGCGAAGGCGGCGGCCTCGAGGTGACCGTCACGCTGCCGGGGCTGGAATAAGAACCAAGCGGTCGGGACGATTGGTCCTCAGTAGCCTCTACGCGGCGTCGATGTGAGAGGCTCGCACGATGACCAGGGTGGAAATGGCTGACGTGGAAAGCCTGGCCGCCGGCGCGCTCGATTGGCTCCTGGTCGCCGCGGAGGAGACCACGCCCGGGGGCCTGGCTTGGCCGAGCGCTCCCGGCGAAGAGGAGGTCGACTACTCGCTCTACCAGGGCACGGCCGGGATCGTCCCGGCGCTTCTTGAGGGCTCGAGCCATTTCGGGGACGACCGGTACGGCGACGCCGCGCTGCGAGCGGCGCGGGCGATAGCGGCCGCGGCCGAGGAATACCCGGACAGTTCGCTGTACGGCGGACTGACGGGCATGGCGGTCGTGCTGCGGGCGGTGTGCGACCAGTTGGGCGACGCCGCTTCCGGCGTCGCCGCCGACCGTCTCCTGGAGACGGTGCGCTCGCGGTTCGACGGCACGCGCTGGGGCGAGCTGTTCGAGCTGCTGTTCGGCAACGCGGGCGTCGCGCTTGGCGCGCTGGCTTGCGGAGACGTCGAGCTGGCCGTGCTCGCCGTCGAGCCCTACCTCCGCACGGCGGAAGAAACACCGCACGGCGTCCAGTGGGCGCATAGGACCGACGTCGTGGCCCGGCTGCACCACATCTCCCACGGCGCCTTGGGAATCGCCTACGCGCTGGCCGCCGTCGGCCACGCCGCCGACCGCTCCGACC
>JBOGDN010000280.1:0-4684 GCA_050742995.1 Stackebrandtia sp.
GTCTACAAGACGTGCGCGGCCTCACACGGGCGCGCATCACACCCCTCTCAAATAGGAGAAATCCGTGAAGAAGAAGACCATGAGGCTGGTTGCGGCAGGCGCCGTCACCGGCGTCGGAGCTCTCGCGCTTGCCGCGGTGAGCTTCACCGCGAACGCCGACGAGCCCGGCGCCGGCGACGACGCAGGCGTCAACGTCATCGGCGGCGAGCCGGCTGAGGAAGGCCAGTTCCCGTACATGGTCGCGCTGGCCGACGCCGCGGACCCCGCTTTCAACTTCTGCGGCGGCTCGCTGGTCGCCGAGGACATCGTGCTCACCGCCGCGCACTGCCTTGAGGGCACCAAGGCCGCCGACGTCGTGGCCCGTCACGGCTCGGTCGACCTCGAAAGCGGCGACGTGACCGACTACGCGGGCGAGGAGATCCACCTCTCCGAGGACTACGGCGACCCGACCGTGATCTCCAACGACTGGGCTCTGCTCAAGCTCGCCGAGCCGGTCGAGGGCGCCGAGCTCCTCCCCATCGTCGACAACGCAGACTCCGACACCGGCGACTTTGAGGTCATGGGCTGGGGCGTCACGGACACCGGCGACGTCTCGACCACCCTGAACTGGGCCACCGTGCCGTTCATCGACGACGAGCAGTGCGCCGAGGCCTACGGCGAAGGCGAAGAGTGGCACGCCGAGTCGCAGATCTGCGCCGGCAACTGGGACGACGGCGGCGTCGACACCTGCCAGGGCGACTCCGGCGGCCCGATGATCAGCCGCGACGAGAACGGCGACGCCGTTCAGGTCGGCATCGTCAGCTGGGGCTACGGCTGCGCCGAGCCCAAGAACCCGGGCGTTTACAGCCAGGTGAGCTACCTGTCCGAGGCCATCAACGCGGCCATCGACGAGCTCGGCGGCGGCGACGGCGGCGGAGAGCTCTAAGCCTCCAAGACCTGATGTGATTCCGCATCCGGCGGGCCGGGATAATCCCGGCTCGTCGGATTTTTCTGTTGCGGGGCAACCGTCGCAGTGTCCGCGAGCGTCTAGAAGCGTGTGGTCTACACCGGCCGCGTCTCTCATCCCTTTCACGTAGGAGCATCCCTTGAAGAAGACCATGACGCTGGTCGGTGCGGGCGCCGTCGTCGGCGTCGGCGCTTTGGTCGTGGCCGCGGCGAGCTTCACCGCCGACGCCGACGAGCCCGGTGACGACGCGGGCGTGGACGTCGTCGGCGGAGAGCCGGCCGAGGAGGGCCAGTTCCCTTACATGGTCGCTTTGGCCAACGCCGACGATCCCGCTTTCAACTTCTGCGGCGGCTCGCTGATCGCCGAGGACGTCGTGCTCACCGCGGCGCACTGCCTGGAAGGCGAGGAAGTCGGCAACCTCGTCGTGCGTCACGGCTCGGTCGACCTCGAAAGCGACGAGATGACCGACTACCCGGCCGAGGCGCTGCACATCTCCGAGGAATTCGACCCGGACATGCTTTCCCACGACTGGGGTCTGATCAAGCTGGCCGAGCCGGTCGAAGACGCCGAGGTCGTCGCCGTCCCCGACGCCGACGAGTTCGACGCGGGCCCTGAGTTCGACATCACCGGCTGGGGTGTGACCACCGACGGCGACCCCGCGGCCCTGCTGCAGTGGGCCACGGCGCCGTTCGTCGACGACGAGCAGTGCGCCACCGCCTTCGAAGCGGGCGAGCTCGACCCCGAGACCATGGTCTGCGCCGGCGACTGGGACGACGGCGGCGTCGACACCTGCCAGGGCGACTCCGGCGGTCCGATGGTCAACTACACCTCCGAAGGCGAGCCGATCGTGATCGGAATCACCAGCTGGGGTTACGGCTGCGCCGAGCCGCAGTCCCCGGGCGTCTACAGCCAGGTGAGCGCCTTCGCCGAGGGGATCAACGCCGTCCTCGACGAGTGGAACAGCGGCGACGAGGCCTAGGCCGTCAAGATTTTGACTAGGTTGCGCATCTAGCGGGCCGGGGAGACCTGGCCCGCCGGTTTTGTTCGCGAGCCCCGCTTCGCGACCAGGCGTACCACGATGTGATGACTGCGACACCCCGCGCGGCAATCCGCTCGCAATTTCGCGAAAGAGGACGATACTCTTTCATCGGCACTCTTGAGTAAATGCCGGTCAAGCGCCCGTAGCTCAGCGGATAGAGCACCTGACTTCTAATCAGACGGTCGCAGGTTCGAATCCTGCCGGGCGCGCTTTCGCGTCTTGCCGCACCGTCCTCGTCACTTGACCGGCGGCAGTAGGCTGCCTGCTCACAAAGCGCCCAGCCCTTTGGAATGTCGCTCATGAGCTCTTCTGAACCCGCCGACCTCGGCGTGCCCGCTTCCTCGCCGGAGACGGACGCGTCGCGGCGTCGCCGTCGCATATGGTGGATCGCTGTCCTCGCCGTGTCGGCGGTGCTGATCGGCGGTCTCGTCGCGCCCCGTGTCGTCGACACCCCGGCGGGCGTCGTGGAGGAGTTTTTCGACGCGGTGGTGGACAAGGACGTCGATCGGGCGTTGAGCCACGTGGCCCGCACCGGCTTCGGCGCTCCCTACGGCGAGGCGGCGGCGTTCTTGCATCCTGACGCGATCGCCGACGGCTGGGAGCTGCTCGAGGCTTCCCACAGCTCTGACACCGGCGTGTACAACGTCGAGACCTGGGTGGACGTGACCATCGGCAACTCCGAGACGACCGCGCACGGACGCATCGAGGTCACCGACTTCGGGGGCGAATGGAAGCTCGTCGACCCGTTCGTCAACGTCGAGATCTCCGCGCTTCCGCTGACGTACATGCGGATCAACGACCGCACCGTCGTGACCGACGAACTGTACGGCCACGACGTGGCGGGCATGTTGGTCTCGGAGTATCAGGTCTTTCCAGGCTGGTACGAATTCTTCGGCGATCTGGAGGGCGTCGTCGCCGAGCCCGAAGCCGCGAAGTTCCACCTTCCGCCGACGGACGCCATCGGCGCCGAGCCGACGCGGGCTTCGCTGCCCACGGCGACCTTCACCGACGCCGTCCACGCCGCCGCCCAGACCGAAGTCGCGGGCATTCTCGACGACTGCGTCGAGTTCCAGACCCCCCAGCCGGCGAACTGCCCGTTCGCGGTCGACGAGTATTTCGCCGACGAGGAGGAGCTGTACCTCAACGAGGTCCGCGACGTGGAATGGACGATCGACGAATACCCGACGGTGCGTCTTGAAGATCCCGGCGGCGACGAGCGCGATCTGGGGCTGAACGTCGTCGTCGACGATCCAGGACTGATCCGGCTGTCGGCCGTCGGCGAAGCCGGCGACGAGGAGGTCCGGATCTTCGCGGACTGCGGGGTCGCCGCCGATCCGCTGCGCGCCGCGCTGCGCCCCGACGGCGTCCCCGAGGTGTACTCGATCGGCCAAACCGGCGGGACGCTGTCCTTCGCCGTCGGAGTCGAAAACACCTGCCGCTACTCGTCGCACAAGGAGCTGAAGTGACGGATCGCGAACCCCATGCCGACGCCTGGGCGCCCATGCCGTGGCAGCGTCGGCGCCGGGTGCAGATTTTCGCCGTCACCGCCGCCCTCGCCGTCGTCTCGGCCGTCGTCGGCCACGTCGGCGGCGCGCGGACTCCCGAAGACGCCGTCGAGGAGTACCTGCGGGTGCTGCGGTCCGGCGACGCCGACCTCGCGCTGGAGTACGTCTCGGACCTCGACGATTTCGGCAAGTACTCCGACGATCTGCTCGTCGACGAGGCCATGGCGCAGGACTGGGAAGTCGCGCAGATCAGCCGGCGGCACGGCGCCGACGAAGATCCGGCCACGGTGGACGTCGTCATCGCCGCCGAGGACGGAACGTCCCGCCAGGGCCGCTTCGAGCTGGAATACGCCGAAGGCGACTGGACGATCCTCAACCCGTTGATCAAACTGGACCTGACGTACCTGCCCATGCGGTTCGCCGACTTCAACGGCGTCGTCAGCGACGCGCACCAGGTATGGCTGTTCCCCGGCGCCTACGACGCCTACACGAGCGTGTCCGACCTCGTCGAGCTGGGCGCGCCGACGTACGTGGCGACGCCCGTGACCAGGGAGGCCGAGGAAGAACAAGTCGAGCAGCGGTACCTGCCGCTGATCACGTCCGGCGAGAACCTCGACGCCGAAGTTCACCGCCAGCTGCGGACATGGATCGACGAGTGCGCCGAGTCCTCGGATCCCCGCCCCGAAGGCTGCCCGTTCGCCGCGCGGTTCGAAGACGACTTCGAGGTTCATGTAAACGGCGAATCCTACGTCGGCGTCGACGAGGTCTCCTGGGATCTCGACGCCTACCCGACTATCCGTCTCGACCAGGGCCAAAGCGCGTTCAACGCGCGATTGAAGACTCCCGGTCAGATCCGCGTCAGCGGCGAAGGCGACCCCGTCTACTACGACGGCGGCGTCGAGACGTTCAGCGCGCAATGCGGCTTCGAGTTCGACGGCGACTTCGCCGCCACGCAGGTCGTCCTCTATCCCGGCGGGGAGTTCGCCTTTCAGACCGGCGACACGTTCCGCTCGTGCTGAACCCGACGCGCGCGTCGCCCACGGCGTTGCGGACCAGCTCCGACAGGTCGACCGGTTCCGGCGTCTCGACCAGGTCTTCGTCGAGCCGGGTCAGCGGCATGAGGTCGTCGGCAAGCCCGGCCGTGCGTTCGCCCTCGCGGCGTCGGCAGCGGGCGGAAAAGTGCCCGCCTGCGGC
>JBOGDN010000281.1:0-1752 GCA_050742995.1 Stackebrandtia sp.
CCTCCAAGACGCGCCGGCCGCGGCGGCCGCGCTGTCCGACGCCGACGACCGCCGCCTCCTGGACGCCTGCCAAAGCGCGGTGCGCGACCGCCTCGAGGCGCCCGGAGACCGCCTGCTGCACTGGGACCTGCACTACGACAACGTCCTGGCCGCGCACCGGCAGCCGTGGCTGGCCATCGACCCCAAGCCGCTGGCCGGCGACCCCGGCTTCGAACTGCTGCCCGCCCTGCACAACCGGTGGGACGACGTCGCCGCCGCCGGCGACGTGCGCCGTGCGGTGCGTCGACGCTTCGACCTCATGACCGAAATTCTCGACCTGGACCGCTCCCGCGCGGCCGGATGGACGTTGGGACGCGTGCTGCAAAACGCCGTGTGGGACGTTGAGGAGGGCGCGACCAAGCTGCAGCCGGAGCAGTCGGCCGTGGCCGAGGCGCTGCTGGACCTGTGCTGAGCGTCGCCGTTTACGGTTTCCACGCCGGGTCGCGGCCGGTCAGCCCCACGGCGCGCTCCAGCATCGGCGCGTCGTCGGCGACGGGAACCCGTGCGGCGAACGCGCCCTCCACGCCGGCTTCGGGCCACTGCGACAGCATCGCCGCGACCGCCTCGAGCGTGCGCGGATCGGCGTCGTAGGGCGCGTCGGCCGCGCGGGCCAGATCCCAGCCGTGCACGATCAGCTCTTCGGCGGCCACCATGCCCAACTCCGCGGCCGGCGCGGTCACCCCGCCGGCCGTCGCTTCGCCTTCCCACGCCGACGGGGCCGCCCATGCGGCGGCAAGGGCGTCCAGCTGCGCGGGCAGGCGGCTACGCCACCGCGGATCGAGCTTGGCCGCCGAGACGTCGTCGGGCCCGGTGGAGGGGTCGTCGGGCGAGGCGGGAGATTTGTCCGCCGCGCGGGTGAACGCCACGGTCAGCCCGGCGATGTGATGCAGCAGATCGCCCACGGCGTATTCGTCGCAGGGGGTGGGCGCGTCCAGCTGGTCGTCGCGCACGTGCTCCAGCAGCGCTTTGATCCTGCGGGTCGTCGGCGTGAAGTCCACGATCGGCTCGGTCATGTCGGTCCTCCTGGAAAATCGGGGTTCACAGGGGCAGACTGCGCGCACGCGCAAAACTCATCGCCGCCGCGGCGATCGATCTGGATAGGGTGGCGGGCATGACCTCCCCACAACGGCTCGTCGGAATGATCGGCGGAATGAGCTGGCAAAGCAGCGCCCTGTATTACCGGCTGGCCAACGAATTGACGCGCGATCGCCTCGGCGGGCTGCATTCGGCGCGCGTGGTGTTGGCGTCTGTCGACTTCGCCGAGATCGAGCCGCTGCAGATCGGCGGCCGCTGGGACGACGCCGGGAAACTTTTGGCCGAGGTCGCACGCGGCTTGGAGGCGGCTGGCGCGCAGCTGCTGGTGTTGTGCACCAACACGATGTACAAGGTCGCCGACCAGGTGAGCGCCGCCGTGGACGTGCCGCTGCTGCATCCGGCCGACGCCGTGGCCGGCGCGGGCGTGAAGGCGGGCCTGCGCAGGGTCGGCCTGCTGGGCACGGCATTCACAATGGAGCAGGATTTTTACCGCGACCGGCTGGCCGCGGGCGGTCTTGAGGCGATCGCGCCCGGCGCCGACGACCGCGCGCAGGTGCACCGGATTATCTACGACGAGCTGTGTGTGGGCGTGGTGCGCGAGGAGTCGCGGCAGATCTACCGCGACGTGATCGCCCGCCTGGTCGCCGACGGCGCCGAAGGCGTGGTGCTGGGCTGCAC
>JBOGDN010000282.1:0-6190 GCA_050742995.1 Stackebrandtia sp.
AAACGGGACGACGTGATCAACTCTCACACCTGACGACGACCTGACGACCGCCGGGAGTGAATTTCGTGGACGCATCCGCATCAGACGTCGACGCGCGGCTGCGCGCCGAGATCCGGCGCCTTGGAACGCTGTTGGGGCAGACCCTGGCCCGCCAGGAGGGCTCCGACCTGCTCGACTTGGTCGAAGAGATCCGCCACGCCGTGCGCGAGGACGCCGACGCCGCGTCGTCGCGGCTGGCCTCGCTCGACGTGTCGACCGGGATGAATCTGGCGCGGGCGTTCTCGATGTACTTCCACCTGGCCAACATCGCCGAGCAGGTGCATCGCGCCCGGGACGTGCGCAGCCGGCGCGCGCGGGGCGGCGGCTGGCTGGAGCAGGCCGCCCGCGAGATCCGCTCCGAGGGCGTCAGCGCCGAGGAGGTCGCCCGCGCGACCCGACGGCTGGAGATCCGTCCCGTGTTCACCGCGCACCCCACCGAGGCGGCGCGTCGGTCCATTCTCACCAAACTGCGTCACGTCGCCGACGTGCTCGACGCCGAGGCGGCCGAAACGGCGCTTTCCGGTCATGTCGACCCCGCCGAAGCCGACGCCCGGCTTTCGGAGCTGATCGATCTGCTGTGGCAGACCGACGAGGTGCGCGTGGAACGTCCCGCCCCGTCCGACGAAGCCCGGAACGCCGTCTACTACCTCACCGATCTGTACGCCGGCGCGGCGCCGCGCGTCCTGCGTGACCTGTCGACGACCCTTTCCGACCTCGGCGGCGACCCGAGTCCGCAGGACGCGCCGCTTCGGTTCGGCACCTGGATCGGCGGCGACCGCGACGGCAACCCCTTCGTCACACCGCAGGTCACCGAAGAGGTGCTCACGCTGCAGCACGAGCACGGCATCCGCGCCGCCGAGCGGGCCATGGACACGCTCATCTCCGAGCTGTCCGTCTCGCAGCGCCTGCGCCCGCCCTCGCCGCTGCTGCTCGACTCGCTGGCCGCCGACCTGAAGACCCTGCCGCAGCTGCCCGAGCGGTTCCGCCGCGTCAACGCCGAGGAGCCCTACCGGCTCAAGGCCCGCTGCGTGAAGGCCAAGTTGGACGCCACCCGCCGTCGCCACGCCGCCGACGCCGCGCACGTGCCCGGCCGCGACTACGCCGACGGCGCACAGCTGCTCGACGACCTTTCGGTCTTCCACGAGTCCCTGACGTCCTCCGGCGGTCAGCTGGCCGCCGCCGGTCGCGTCTCGGACGCCATCCGCACCGTGGCTGCCTTCGGGCTGCATCTAGCCACGATGGACGTACGCGAGCACGCCGCGGCCCACCACGCGGTCCTCGTCGAGCTTTTCGACCGTCTCGGCGAACTGGACCAGCCGTACGCCGAGCTCGACGGCGCGCAGCGCGCGCGACTGCTCGCCGCCGAACTGGCGTCGCGCCGTCCGCTCGCCTCGCCAGACGTGACGCTTTCGGCGGCCAACCGCAAGACCATGGACGTGTTCTTCTCCGTCAAGGACGCGCGGCGGCGCTTCGGCCCGGCGATCATCGAGTCCTACATCGTGTCGATGACCCAGGGCCCCGAGGACGTGCTCGCCGCGGCGGTGCTCGCGCGAGAAGCCGGCCTAGCGGACGTCTCGGCCGGTCGCGCCGACGTCGGCTTCGTGCCGCTGCTGGAAGGCGTCGCCGAGCTGGCCGCCGGCAGCCGGCTGCTCGACTCGCTGCTACGGATCCCCGCCTACCGCACCCTCGTCGCCGCACGCGGCGACGTCCAGGAGGTCATGCTCGGATACTCCGACTCCAACAAGGAGTCCGGCATCGCGGCCAGCCAGTGGTCCATTCAGTCCGCACAGCGGGAGCTGCGCGACACCGCCGCCCTCCATGGGGTGCGACTGCGGCTCTTCCACGGACGCGGCGGCACCGTCGGCCGCGGCGGGGGCCCCTCGCACGAGGCGATCCTGGCGCAGCCTTCGGGCACGTTGGACGGCTCCATCAAGGTCACCGAGCAGGGCGAGGTGCTTTCGGACAAGTACACGCTTCCGGCCCTGGCGCGGGAAAACCTGGAGCTGACCGCGGCGGCGGTGCTGAAGGCGACGCTGCTGCACTCCAAGCCGCGGCACGCCGCCGACGTGCTCGCGGCCTGGTACAAGACCATGGACCGCGTCAGCGAATCCGCCCGCACCGCCTACCGGTCGCTCGTCGACAGTCCGGGACTTCCGGAGTACTTCTGGGCGGTGTCGCCCACCGAGCTGTTGGGGGCGTTGAACATCGGCTCCCGTCCCGCCAAGCGACCCGACGCCGAGGCTGGTCTTGAGGGGCTGCGGGCGATTCCGTGGGTCTTCGGCTGGACGCAGTCGCGCCAGATCGTGCCCGGCTGGTTCGGAGTCGGCGCCGGGCTTGCGGCCGCGCGCGACGCCGGCGCCGGTGAGGCGCTGACGGAGATGCACGAGAAGTGGCACTTCTTCCGCACCTTCATCTCCAACGTGGAGATGACTCTGGCGAAGACCGACCTCGACATCGCCTCCAGGTACGTCGAGGCGCTGGCGCCGCCGAGGCTGCGTCCGATATTCGACGTCATCCGCGACGAACACGACCGCACCGTCGCCGAAGTGCTGCGGCTGACCGGCGGCGCCGGACTGCTGGCGAGCAATCCGCAGCTGCGGCGCACGCTTGGCGTCCGCGACCGCTACCTGGCCCCCCTGCATCATCTGCAAGTCGCGCTGCTGCGCCGTTACCGCGAGGCCGACGGCCACGCCGACCCGGAGCTGACCCGGGCGCTGCTGACCACGGTCAACGGCATCGCCGCCGGGATGCGCAACACCGGCTGACGCGGCTTAGAGCTCCTCACTTTGTCCCGTTTCCTGCTGCGCGTCCACCCGGCGCGACGGTCCTTGCGAAGCGCCGTCGTTCGAGTTTTTACTCGCGGCGTCGTCGGCGCTCCCGCATCCGACACCGGGACGCGGAAGCACCTCCGCCTTGCTCTTGTCTGCGCGATCACGCGGAGCTTGCGGCCGTACAGCGGCTTACGACCGTCGCACTCGCCTGGAGGCCGCTCGCCACGGAAGAGGACAAAGTGAGGAGCTCTTAAAACTCCAGCTCGATCTTGCCGGTCTTCGGCTCGTCGTCCCAGGAGACGTCGCCCTCGACGTTCTCCCACTCGGCTTTCAGCGTCCCCCGCGGCTTGATGTGCAGGGTCGCCTCCGCGGTGTCTTCGGGAACCGCGAACACCAGCTCCGCCGCGGACGGGTCAAAGGACGACTTGTCGCCGTCGACGGGAGACTGCTCGTCGTTGGCGACGAACTTCTGCTTGCCCTCGGCCTCGACCGACTCGTCGTCTCCGAGTTCGAGGGTGAACAGGTCCTTTTGCTCCAGCTTCCACGTCATGATCGGCTCGGTGGACCCCTTTTCGAAGCCCCACACCGAGTCGGTGCGTATGTCCTTGACGGGCACGGTGATCCAGACTTCGCCTTCGTCGGCCCATCCGTGCTCGGCGTGCCACGGGGAGCGCAGCGCCGGATCCACGGTCATCTCGATGGACAGCTCGCGGGTCTCGGGGACGTAGTCGCTTCCGGCGTCGCCGGTGGCGCTGGCCTTGGAGCTGTAGTCCTTGGGGTCGGAGGATTCGCCTTCGGCGTTGTAGAAGGAGGCGATCTCCGTGGTGCGGGCGCCCTCGCGCAGGTCCAGGGTCTGGGTGCGCTCCTTGTCGGTGACGGTCAGCTCGACGGAGGCGCCGGTCGGGATCACCGCGGCCAGGGTCTGGCCGGATTCGGGCAGCTGCTCCAGCTCCGTGTCTTCGCCGTCGACGCTCAACACCGCCGAGGGCTGGTCGGCGACGCGCGACTCCTCGTCGATCACCGCCATGAAGAACTCGTGACCCTCTGGGGCGTCGACCGGCCCGCTTTCAAAGCCGTAGGCGCCGGCCACGTCGTCGGGGGCGGTCTCGGAGACGGTGTAGCCGACGACGCCTATCGAATAGCTCGGCCCCACCAGCCAGCCCGGCCGCTCCCCTTCGTCCGGGGTCGGGGTCTCGGGCGCGACGCCGTCGGCGACGCCCACGGCGACGTGGTCGTCCTCGGCGACGGCTTGGGCCGCGTCGGAGTCGTCGTCTGTACAAGCGGTCGCCGCCAAGAGCAGTGCCAGCGCAGCGGGCACGGCGACGCCGCGAACCACGGAGACGGACATAGGCCAAATCATATGCACACCGACTCCGGCACCTCGGCGCGACGGTCCTCCGCCCGGGCGCCGGCGCCGGCGCGGCTTGCTTTCGGCTAGAGCTCGAGTCCGGACTCGCCTCGCCGCTTCTCGACATGCACGGCGTCGGTACAGTCTATTGCGCGCAGACATCCGCCCCGGTTGCAAACGATCAGCCATTCAGGAGTTTCCAATGGTCATGGGACCCACCCACGCTCTTTCCGGAGCGGCGGCTTGGCTTGTCGCTTCTGCGGTCGCCGATCTCGGATTCGGGTATGAACAGTCGGCGGCGACGATAGCGGTGGGGACCATCGCGTGCACCGGAGCGTCGCTTCTGCCCGATATAGACTGCTCCGGACGGGTGCTGAGGAACCGCGGCGGATCCACTGTAGCGCGTACTTTCGGCGTGGCCTCGCTTTTCATCGCCGAAGTCGTCGAAAAGCTCTGTCTCGGGCTGTACAAGATCACACGCACCAAACACGACCGAAAGCTGAAAAACGGGCACCGGACTTTCACCCATACGTGGCTGTTCGCCGTGCTGCTCGGCGTGGGCGTCGGCGCGCTGGCCTACCGGTACGGAAAGCCCGCGGTGGTCGCGATCTTGTTCTTCTTGATCGGGTTCGCCATCCGGGGAGTGCTGCACGAGTTCGCCAAGCGCAAGGGCGCGCTCCTGATCACGCTGTTGTCGCTGGCGGGCGCGTTCGGCCTCTATCACATACTTCCCCCGAACGAGTCGTACTTCCTGCTTGGCGCGGCGGTGTCCATCGGCTGCGTCGTGCACACCTTCGGCGACATGCTCACCAAGATGGGCTGCCCGGTCGCCTTCCCGCTTCCGATCAAAAAAGAGGTCTGGTACGACGTCGGCGTCCCCAAGGCGCTGGCGATCCGCGCCGGAAGCAAAGTGGAGCACAAGGTGCTGGTGCCGGCGTTTTCCGCCGTGGGGATCGTGGCGATGTTCTTCCTCCTTCCCGAGGCGCGCGAGCTCCTCATCAAGTACCTCGAGTAAGCCCCGCCTCGCCCGACCTTGTCGGCGGCCGCGGGTAGGCTCGGGCGTCGGCGCACAACTGTGCCGCTTTCCGCTGTGCTATGCCCTTTTTGTCGGCTTTTGGGGTGTTCGACCTTGACTTCCTTCCGGAGAAATCTGTCCGGCCTGCTTTCCGCCGCCCTCGACGAGCCCGGACTGGCGCGGCTGCGTCAGCTGGCGTCCGAAGGCGGCCCCGAAGCCGAGCTGGTCGACGTCACGGCGCCGCCGGCGGCCCGGCCGTTCGTCGTAGGAACCGTCGCCTCCGACGTGGGCGCCGGCCGCACCGTCCTCGCCGTCACCGCGACGAGCCGGGAAGGCGAGGAGCTCGCCGAAGGGCTGCGCGCGCTGCTGCCGCCGGACACCGTGGAGTTCTACCCGGCGTGGGAAACCCTGCCCCACGAACGGCTGTCGCCCCGCAGCGACACCGTCGGCCGCCGCCTGGCGGTGCTGCACCGGCTGGCGCACCCCGGCGACGCGCCGGTGCGAGTGGTGGTCGCCCCGGTGCGCAGCATGCTGCAGCCGCAGCTGCGCGGTCTCGGCGATCTGGAGCCGGTGAGCCTCGCCGTCGGCGACGCCGCCGACCTCTCCGAGATCGCACACACACTGTCCGACCTGGCCTACACCCGCGTCGACCTGGTGGAGAAACGCGGCGAGTTCGCCGTGCGCGGCGGGATCCTCGACGTCTTCCCGCCCACCGAGGAACATCCGCTGCGGCTGGAGTTCTTCGGCGACGAGGTCGAGTCGGTGCGGCACTTCGCAATCGCCGACCAGCGCTCTCTCGACGGCGAGGACGCCTCGCCCGCGCTTTACGCGCCCCCGTGCCGCGAACTGCTGCTGTCGCCGCGCGTGCGCGAGCGCGCCGCGGAGCTGGCCGCCGCACACCCCGGCCTCGCCGAGATGTGCGAAAAGCTGGCGCAGGGAATCCCGGTGGAGGGCATGGAATCTCTCACCCCGGCGCTGCTTGGCGGCGACCAGCTTGAGCTGCTCGTGGAGGCCGTG
>JBOGDN010000283.1:0-2351 GCA_050742995.1 Stackebrandtia sp.
CCGCCGACGAACTCGAAGGAGCGGGCATCCCCGCTCGCGTCGTCGACATGTACTCGGTGAAGCCGCCCGACGCGGCCACGCTGCGCCGCGCGGCCGCCGACACCGGACGCCTGCTCACCGTCGAAGACCACTGGCCCCAGGGCGGACTCGGCGACGCCGTGCTCGACGTGGTCGGCGGGCTGACTCCGGCGCCGCGCGTCGCCAAGCTCGGCGTGCGGGCCATGCCCGGCTCGGCCACTCCGTCGGAACAGCTGCGGCATGCCGGCATCGACGTCGCCGCCATCGCGAGCACGGCGAGCGTGCTCGCGGCCTCGTGACGAGAAGGCGATCGCAAACGCATCTGACCTCCGCGGGCCGCGGGCACGCCGCGCATAGAAAGCGCCGCAACGGGTATCCGATTTGCAGGAAGCGGGCGTCGCCCGCGTTCCAGAGATGACGAAAACCCGACTGGAGGAGCCGACCATGACAACGGCACGCGATCTGATGACGCCGAACGCCACGTGTGTGCGCAGCGACGAGTCGATCGCCGAAGCGGCGCGGAAGATCGCCGAGGCGGACGTGGGCGCCCTGCCCATCTGCGGGGCCGACGACGACAAGATCAAGGGAATGATCACCGACCGCGACATCGTCCGGCAGGTCGTGGCCGTAGGCCGGAATCCGTCGACCTGCCAGGCCGGCGAGCTGGCCAGCGACCACGTCGTGATGGTGCGCGCCGACGACGCCGACAAGGTGCTGCTGGCCATGTCGCAGCACCAGGTGAAGCGGCTTCCCGTCATCGACGACCGCCGTCTGGTGGGGATCGTCGCGGTGGCCGACGTCGCCCGCGCGCTTTCCAAAGAACGTGTCGGCGAGCTCGTCGAAGCGCTGTCCGAAGACCGCTGAGGACGACGGCCGCGTCAAGGTCGGGCTCACGCCATGAGCCGGGAGCAAAGGCGAGCGGCGCCGTCCGAGCCGTCGATTCTCGGGCCGCACGCCTTCCGATTCGCAACAAGGAGGTCGTCGCATGCGACGCATGACAGTGGATAGTTCCGTATTCGCCGACCGGCGGGACGCCGGTCAATGGCTGGGAAGCATGCTGCGAGATCGTGCGTGGAACGACCCGATGGTGCTCGGGCTGGCGCGGGGCGGCGTCCCGGTCGCCGAGGCCGTCGCCGAGGAACTCGGCGCCCCGCTTGACGTCATGGTCGTCAGGAAGATCGGCGCGCCCGGCAACCCGGAGTTCGGCGTCGGCGCGGTCGCCGCGACCGGCACGCCGATCTACGACGAGCACGCGCTGACCGTGTTCGGGCTGAGCCTGGCCGACCTGGAGCCGACGCGCAGGGCCGAGCAGGCCAAGGCGCGACGACGCACCGACCTGTACCTGCGCGGCCGGGCGCCGCTGCCCCGTGAGGGCCGCGAGCTGATCGTCGTCGACGACGGCCTTGCCGCCGGCGTCGCCGCCACCGCGGCGCTGCGGACGCTCGCCGGGGATCTTCCCAGCCTGCTCGTGTTCGCCGCGCCCGTGTGCGTCGCGGCGGCCGCCGCGACGCTGCGCGCCGAAGCCGACGACGTGTACTGCCTGATCGAGCCTTCCGACTTCTCATCCGTGGGGCAGTGGTACCGCGACTACCGCCAGACCGGCGACGACGAGGTGATCGGCGCCTTGGAGCGGGCGCGCGGCGGGGCGCGGGGCGCGTGATTCAAGCGGCGTTTCGGACCGTCGGCCGAGGGGAATCCGACAAACACACCGAAACAAGTCCAACTTCTGGAGGGGCTCATGACCGTCTACGACGAAAGCCACACCAGTCTCATCACCGTGATCACCGAGGACCACCGTGCCTTGGAGCGTGTCTTCACCGAGCTTGAGAGCAGGGCGGGGACGCCGGAGTACCGCAGAAATCTCGCCGACCACGCCATCGCCGAAATGGTGCGGCACATGACGACCAAAGAGCAGTTCATGTACCCGGCCATCCGGCAGACCGTCGAGAACGGCGACGTGGCCGCCGACCGGGCGTTGGAGTACCACGCCCAAATCGAGCAGCTCCTGAAGGAGTTCGAGGCCGTGGACTCGACCGACCCGCGCTTCGACCAGCTGCTCGGCCAGATCACCATGGTCTTCCGCGACCACGTCGAGTACGAGGAGATGGACCTGATGCCTCGGCTGCAGGTGGCGTGCACGGCCGAGACCATACAGGAGCTGGGACGGAAGGTCCTGATCGCGAAGGCGACCGCGCCTACCCGCCCGCACCCGTCCACACCGGACAACCCCCCGGCGAACCGCATAGTCGACCCGGGCGTCGGCCTGATCGACAAGGTCCGCGACGTGTTGACCAGACGCCAGACGTAACCCTTCCCGACAGACGTCATATAGG
>JBOGDN010000284.1:0-3645 GCA_050742995.1 Stackebrandtia sp.
TTGCGGCGGCCGTCCTCGACGAGGACGCGCGACACCGCCTTGCCGGCGACCACGACGTTGCCGGAGTCGTCCGACGGCGGCAGCACGGACCCCAGGGTGTCGAAGTCGCCGACGTCGTCCCAGCCGAAGTCGCCGGGCACGACGCCGACCTTGCCGGTGGCCGCGGCGCCCTCCATGACGGCGTAGTCGACCGAGATCTTCTCCAGGGTCGGCCACAGCTCGGCGAACAGCTCCGAGCGCTTGGGGCCGTCCCAGGCCTCGGCGAGCCGCCTCACCGCGTCGTGCAGCGTCGGGCGCTGCCTGGCAAGTTCGTCGAGGAACACGTCGACCCGCCACACGAAGATCCCCGCGTTCCACAGGTACTGGCCGGAGGAGACGTACTCCACCGCCGCGACGTGGTCGGGCTTCTCCTTGTACTCCGCGAGCAGGTTCCCCGCGCCGACGGCCTGGCCGCGGCGCAGGTAGCCGTATCCCGTCTCGGGACCGCTCGGCGTAATGCCGATGGTCATCAGCAGCCCGTCGGCGGCCATGTCCATCGCGGTGCGCACCACGGACGTGAAGCCCGCGTCGTCGGCGATGAGATGGTCGGCGGAGAAGGAGCCCATGACCGCCTTGGGATCGCGTTCGGCGATGACCGCCGCGGCCAGTGCGTTGGCGGCCGCGGAGTCCCGCGGCGAGGGCTCCACGAGGATGTTGTCCTCGGGAAGGTCGGGCAGCTGACGCGCCACCGCCGCGGCGTGAGACGCCCCCGTCACCACGTAGCACCGCTCGGGCGGCGAAAGCGGCGACAGCCGGTCGACCGTGGCTTGCAGCAGGGACCGATCGCTGCCGGTGAGCGGGTGAAGGAACTTTGGGTTTCCGGAGCGGGACAGCGGCCACAGCCTGGTGCCGCTGCCGCCTGCCGGTATCACCGCGTGCAGCATCGAATCAGTATGACCGCGAGGAGTCATGCCGGTCGCTGTGCCCGTGCCGCGGCGCGTCGCCAAGTAGACAGGTGATCAGCGGCGCTGCGTTCCCAGGTGAATTCGCGTGCGCGTTCCACGCCCAGCATCGACAGTTTCGCGCGAGCTTGTTCATCCGCGAGCAGCGCCGCCAGGTCGCGGGCGATCTCGTCGGACTCCTCGCCGGTGTACGCGACGGCGTCACCCCCGACTTCGGGCAGCGAAAGCCGCGGCGTGGCGAGCACCGGGGCGCCGCAGGCCATCGCCTCCAGAATCGGCAGCCCGAAGCCCTCGCCGTGAGACGGATAGGCCGCCACAGTCGCTCCGCCGAGGAATCCGGGGAGGTCGGCGAAACGCAGATATCCCGGACGCACCACGCGCAGATGCGCGGGCGCCTGCTCGACGGCCTCGTCGATGGCGTCGTCGTGTCCGGTGCCGCCGGCCAGCACCAGGGCGGGCGGCTGGGTCATGTCCGTCACCGCCGACACCCAGCCGCGCACCAGGTTCGGCACGTTCTTGCGCGGCTCCATCGCTCCCAGGAACGCCACGTACGGCGTGTCGGCAAGGCCGAGCCGCGCGGCGACGCGGGCTTTTTCGGCCTCCGACGGTATGTGGAACGCCTTGGGGTCCACGCCGTGGTAGATGACGTCCAGATCGGACTCGTCTGCGTCGAGCAGCCGCACCAGCTCGTCGCGAGTGGCCTTGCTGGGCACCGCGACCCGGGTGGCCCGGCGCAGCGAAGTCTTGATCGCGGAACGGAAGAACGTGCCGCGCGCCTTGTCGTAGTGGTCGCGCGCGGTGAAGAAGGTGGCGTCGTGGACGGTGACGGTGACCGGGCAGCCGATTCTCAGCGGGCAGGTGTAGAACGGCGAGTGCAGCACGTCGGCCCCCAGCTGCTGCGCCAGCATCGGAAGCCCGGTCTGCTCCCATGCCAGCCTGGCTGGGCGGTGCGTCACCGCCGCCGGCGCCGCGGTCACCTCGGCGCCGGGAATCAGCGTCAGATACCGCTCGACGTCGGTGCGCTGGCACACGACGGACAGCTCCAGCTCCGCTTCCTGCGAATGTCCCAACGCCGTCAGCAGGCCGTCGACGTAGCGACCCACACCTCCGCGGTCGGCGGGCACGCTCGTGGCGTCGACAAGCACACGAATTCCGGACACAGTAGATAGGCTCCTGCGAGTTGTGATAATTCCCATCGCCGAGCCTACGCCTGACCGCCGACGGCGTTCATCTGCCCGAGCCCATGGCCAGGCGTTCGAAACGGCGCGCTCACCCGCAGTCGGATTCACGCGCCCGTCACGCCAGCGGCAGCCTTGCCAGTTCCGCCCGCGACGCCACGCCCAGCTTGGGATACGCCTTGTACAGGTGGTAGCCGACCGTGCGCGGGCTCAGGAAAAGCCGCGCCCCGATGTCGCGGTTCGTCAGCCCGTCGGCGGCCAGCCGCACCACCTGCAGCTCCTGCGGGGTCAGGTGAGTCAGCCGGCCGGGACGCTCGGCCGCGTCGGAGACGCTCTCGCCGGCGGCGCGCAGCTCGGCGCGCGCCCGCCGCGCCCACGGTCGGGCGCCGAGCCGGTCGAAGATCTCCACCGCCGACCGCAGCTGGACGCGGGCGTCGGCGGGGCGGCGAGCGCGCCGCAGCCATTCGCCGTACAGCAGCTCGGTGCGCGCCCGTTCGAAGGGACGGTCGCCGGGACGCCGGTGCAGCTGTGCGGCGCGCGCGTAGTGCACGCCCGCGTCGGCTTCGGACGCCGTCAGACCGCGGCATCGCTCGACGAGGGCCTCGGCCCACGCGTGGCCGGTCGCCAGCGCGTAGTCGGCGAACCACTCGAAGGCGCCGGCGACGCGGTCGAGGCTTTCCGTACGCACCGCGGCCTCCACGAGGTCCGGGACCTGCCACGTCATTTCCATGGGTTTGGGTCCGGCTGCCAGCTCGCACAGCAGCTCCACGGCGTCTTCGCACCGTCCAAGACCTAGGTCGAGGACCGCGCGGGCGGCGTCGACGCGGACGATCCCGCGGCTCCCGTCGTACGCGGCGACGGCGGAGACGAGCTCCCGGCAGCGCTCCTCTTCTCCCCTGACCGCGGCTATCTGGGCGAGTACGCCCGCCGGCACGCCGGTCGCGATGACGTCCTGGCCGAGTTCGTCGCCGAGCCGCATCGCCTCGGCGGCGTCCGCCGACGCGTCGCCGTACATTCCCATATGGAATTCGCTGCGCGCCTTCAGAGTCAGGGCGCGCGGCAGGACGCCCGCGCCGTCCAGCTCGCGGCAGTCCCGCACCAATTCTGCGGCAAGGTCGCGGGCTCGCGTGTGGTCTCCGACGAGCAGATGCAGCCAGGTCGTCAAGGCGCGGTCTCGCAGGCTGAATCCTCCGCGGCTCAGGTCGTGGACGTCGATGAGCTTGCGCAGCGCATTCAGCGCCTCGGGGCCGGTGCGGCCGCCGTGCCGGTTGAGCCCCGCGGCCGCCGTGGCCAGGAGGCGGATCCACTCGGCGTGTTCGAGCCCCAGGCGTTCGGCGTGGGCGACCACGCGGGCTGTCGCGTCGAAGTCGGCGGCGAACCAGGCCGCCTCCACGGCGCGGTACAGCGGGTACCCGGCGGAGCTCAGCCCGGCTTCGACGCGCAGCTCGGCGGCGTCGATCCAGATCCGGTGCGCCGCCATCGGGTCGCCGCGCCAGCTGGCCGCCTCGGCGCGCACGACCGCGGCC
>JBOGDN010000285.1:0-2056 GCA_050742995.1 Stackebrandtia sp.
GCGCCGCCCAGCCGGCGGATCCCGACAACGGAGCCTTCGCCTCATGACGATGTCGCAGCCTCCTCCCGTTCAGGGGGCCTATCCGCCTCCGCCGCCTCCCCCGCAGCCGCCGCCGGAGCAGCCCGCCCCCGCGCCGGCCCCGCCGCCGCAGGGTCCCGGCGTGAGGGTGCCGTTCGCGGTGCCGCCGCGCGAAGTGAACAACACCAAGATGGTGCTGAGCATCGTTTCGGCCATCGTCGGCGTCATTGTGGTGTGCGGCGGAGGCTTCCTGGGATTCACCGGGATCCTCATGTGGACGACGAGCGAGATGGCGTCGCAGGCCGAACTCGTCGCCGAGGAATTCCTGGACGACGTCGCCGCCGGCGAATACGACACCGCCTACGACTCGATGTGCCCCCAACTCCAAGACGAGATGACCGTCGAGGAGTTCGCCGCGGACTGGGACCGAGTCGGGGTCGAGTCGTATAAGACCGACGACGTCGTGCAGTCCGCCGAAGGCGACGGGATGGAAGTCCCCGCCGACATCACCACCGTCGAAGGCGACACGCTGGAGATCAAGCTGTTTTTGGTCACCGAGCAGGAGTCGCTGAACATGACGGTCTGCGGCTGGTAATCCGGATGCATACGTCCTGCTGCGACAAGTAGGCTTGCGGAACGGCCGTAACCTCGCCCCGACCTGGGGCGTTGAGCCGAATGTCGCCGAGCCTCGAGCCCGGCAAACCCACAACCGACCGCCAGCCGGATGGAAGATTTCTCACCGTGTCAATTGACAGCATCGACGCTCTCGTCAGTCTCTGCAAACGCCGTGGCTTCGTTTTCCCCTCAAGCGAGATATACGGAGGCTCCCGCTCGGCCTGGGACTACGGTCCGCTTGGAGTCGAGCTGAAGGAGAACGTCCGCCGACAGTGGTGGAAGTCGACGGTGCAGCAGCGCGACGACGTCGTCGGCATCGACTCGGCCGTGGTGCTGTCGACCAAGGTGTGGGAGGCCTCCGGCCACATCCAGGAGTTCACCGACCCGCTCACCGAGTGCCAGTCCTGCCACAAGCGATACCGCGCCGACCACCTCGTCGAGGAGTACGTCGACAAGCACGGCCGCGAGCCCGAAACGGGCTTGGAGAGCCTGGTGTGCGTCAACTGCGGCGTGCGCGGCGCCTTCACCGAGCCGCGGATGTTCAACGGCCTCATGAAGACGTTCCTCGGCCCCGTCGAAAGCGACGAGAACGTCCACTATCTCCGCCCGGAGACCGCGCAGGGCATCTTCGTCAACTTCAACAACGTGATGACCGCCGCGCGCAAGAAGCCCCCGTTCGGCATCGCTCAGACCGGAAAGTCCTTCCGCAACGAGATCACGCCGGGCAACTTCATCTTCCGCACCCGCGAGTTCGAGCAGATGGAGATGGAGTTCTTCGTCGAGCCGGGCACCGACGAGGAGTGGCACGAGTACTGGCTCAACGAGCGCTGGAACTGGTACCTCGACCTGGGTCTCGCCGAGAGCAACCTGCGCCGTTACGAGCACCCCAAGGACAAGCTGTCCCACTACTCCAAGCGCACCGTCGACATCGAATACCGCTTCGGCTTCGGCGGCGACGAGTTCGGAGAGCTGGAGGGCATCGCCAACCGCACCGACTTCGACCTGTCGGCGCACGCGGCCGGCTCGGGCAGCGACCTGTCCTACTTCGACCAGGCGAAGAGCGAGCGCTGGACGCCGTACGTCATCGAGCCCGCGGCCGGTCTGACCCGTTCGGTGTTGGCGTTCCTGATGGAGGCGCACGACATCGACGAGGCCCCCAACACCAAGGGCGGAGTGGACAAGCGCACCGTCATGCGCTTCGACCCCCGTCTGGCCCCGGTGAAGGCCGCGGTGCTTCCGTTGTCGCGCAACGAGAAGCTCTCGCCGAAGGCGAAAGACCTCGCCGCGAGTCTGCGCAAGCGCTGGATCGTCGACTTCGACGACGCCGGCGCCATCGGCCGGCGCTACCGCCGCTGCGACGAGATCGGCACGCCGTTCTGCGTGACGGTCGACTTCGACTCGCTCACCGATCACGCGGTGACGG
>JBOGDN010000286.1:0-5981 GCA_050742995.1 Stackebrandtia sp.
TGGCAGTACTGGACGCCCCAGGGCTGGAGCGACGACGAGACCGAAGCCGCCGCCGCGATGTCCGGCGTCGTCGACGAGTTCAGCGTGACGTACCTGAACGGGCAGTACCTGCTGCTCACGCAGGACAGCTCCACGCCGTTCAGCGACCAGATCCACGCCTACACCTCGTGCCTGCCGTACGGCCCCTTCGGCGACCCGAAGCCGGTGTACCAGATGCCTGAAATCGGCCCGGGCGGCAGCTACGAAGACGCCGACGTCATCGCCTACAACGCGCACGCGCACGCGTCGTTGAGCGACGAAGGGTCGCTGCTGCTGTCGTACAACGTCAACAGCATGGACACCGGCGTCGCCGAGAACGCCGACAACTACCGCGACCCGAGCATCTACCGGCCGCGGTTCGTCCGCTTCGACCTCGCCTGGCCCTGACTCGGCGTCAGTGGACGCTGGCGATCACCGAGAACACCGCGCCCTCGGGGTCGCGGACCTGCGCCCAGCGGCCGATGTCGGGCACCGTCATCGGCTCGGCGAGCACGACGCCGCCGAGGTCGGCCGCCTTGGCCGCACACGCGTCGGCGTCGGGCACCTCGAAATACACCAGCCAGTGCGGGGCGACGGTCGCGGCTTCGGCCGGAAGCTGGCTGTACAGCCCGCCGAAGGACTTGTCGACTCCGGCGGCCGTCAGCACGGTGTATTCGGGTCCGCCTTCGCCCATGGACATCTGACGGCTGGACCAGCCGAAGACCCGCTTGTAGAACTCCAGCGGCGACTGTGCCGAGGGGACGTGCAGCTCGACCCATGACACCGACACCGGCTCGCCCCAGCACTGCGATCCTTTATGGCCCTTCGGCTGCGAGACGGCGAAGTTCGCGCCCGCGGTGTCGGTGAACTGCGCGAGCGTCGTCTGGTCGAAGACGTCCATCGGGGGCGTGCGAACCGTCCCCCCTGCCGTCTCCACGGCCTTGGTCGTGGCGTGCGGGTCCGAGGTCTGGAAGTAAACGGTCCACGCGGGAACCGCGTCGGGGCCGAAACACGGCCCGAGCGCGCAGACTTCCCTGCCCTGCGACGACATCATGGTGTAGTGCCCGGACTCCTCGCCCAGGTCGTGAGCTTCCCAGCCGAAAAGCCGGCTGTAGAACTGTGCGGCGGCCGGAACGTCCCGAGCCGAAACATCAACCCAGTACGGTTCGCCGTCGACAAAATCAACTGTCATGACGACTCCTTTCACTTCGATGATTCACCGACCCCGCGCACTGTCGCAGGCGCTTGTGACAAATAGGCGCGACGTCAGTCGGCGAGCCAGAAACCTCCGGCGACGAGCGCGGCGAACGCCGCCGACGCACAGCAAAGACATATGAGGAAACCGCAGGTCAACGCGAGAAACAGTCCGGTGCGGCCCCGCTCGGAGCTCATCGTGAGCCCGCGCGGGTCCTCAGACCTTTCGGAATCGTCGTCCCCGTCGCCGTCCGAGGTGTGATCGCCGCGTTCGTTCACCGGCCTCACTCTAGCCATTACGCGATGCGCACGTAGTCTCGAAGGCGTGTCGACAGAGATAGCCGAAACACTGCAACGCGGCGCCGACGGCGGGCGCATCAGCGATGAAGAGGCGCTGTTGCTGTACACCGACGCGCCCTTCCACGAACTGGGCGAAGCCGCCGACGCGGTGCGCCGCCGCCGCTACCCCGAGGGCATCGTCACCTACCTCATCGACCGCAACATCAACTACACCAACGTGTGCGTCACCGCCTGCAAGTTCTGCGCCTTCTACCGGGCGCCGAAGCACGACGAAGGCTGGAGCCACGACCTCGACGAGATCCTGCGCCGCTGCGCCGAAGCCGTCGACCTGGGCGCCACCCAGGTGATGCTGCAGGGCGGGCACCACCCCGAATACGGCGTCGAGTACTACGAGGAGCTGTTCGGCGCGGTGAAGCGGGAGTTCCCGCAGCTGGCGATCCACTCCATCGGCCCCTCCGAGATCGGCCACATGGCCAAGGTCTCCGACGTCAGCCTCGAGGAGGCCGTTCGGCGCATCAAGGCCGCCGGGCTCGACTCCATCGCCGGCGCCGGCGCCGAGATGCTGCCCGAACGCCCCCGCAAAGCCCTGGCGCCGCTGAAGGAGTCGGGGGAACGCTGGTGCGAGATCATGGAGATCGCCCACAACCTCGGCCTGGAGTCCACGGCCACAATGATGATGGGCACCGGCGAGACCAACGCCGAACGCATCGCGCACCTGCGCATGATCCGCGACGTCCACGACCGCACCGGCGGCTTCCGCGCCTTCATCCCCTGGACCTACCAGCCGGAGAACAACCACCTCAAGGGACGCACCCAGGCCACCGGACTGGAATACCTGCGCCTGCTTGCCGTGGCCAGGCTGTACTTCCAGGACATCGCGCACCTGCAGTCGTCCTGGCTGACCACGGGCAAGGCCGCCGGCCAACTGTCGCTGCACATGGGAGTCGACGACCTGGGATCGATCATGCTTGAGGAGAACGTCATCTCCTCGGCCGGCGCCAGACACCGCTCCAACCTCCACGAGCTCATCGAGCTGATCCGCACCGCCGGTCGCGTTCCGGCGCAGCGAAACACCCTCTACGAGCACTTGGCCGTGCACTGGACGCCCGACGACGACCCCCGCGACGACCGAGTTCGCTCCCACGTGTCGTCGATCGCCCTGCCCTTGCTGGACAAGTCCTAACTGCGACTAGCTGCGAAAAGTATCCGGCCGGGTGACGACGCGGCAACCCTTCGGCCGTTTCCGGATCGTTATCGGGACGGCCCTTCCGTAGCTACCGGCGGGTTCGCTAACCTTCAGCAATTGGACGTGCATCACACTTAGCCCCTTCGCGCGTCCGTGTTGGAGGATCAGTGGCCAAGAGGTGGGCGTCGACCACGGGGTCGGCGGTCAAGCTCGGCGTGTTCGCCGTGGTGACGATAATGGCGCTCGCCGCCTTGACCGACACTCTCGGCGGGCTGCGGCTGTTTCGTCCTACCGGATACACCGCTCTTTTCACCGACGCGACCGGCCTGATCCCCGGCGACGACGTCCGCATCGCCGGCGCGAAGGTCGGCGAGGTCGAGGACGTGTCGCTGCGGCAGGGCGACGAATCCCTCGCCGAGGTCACCTTCAGCCTCGACGACGACCGCGACATCCCGGCCAGCGTCTACGCCGTGATCCGCTACCGCGACATGATCGGCCAGCGTTACGTCTCGCTGACCCAGGCCAAGCCGGGCGAGCAGATCAGCAAGGACAGCCTGGAGCCCGGCGACTCCATCGGCGTGCGGCAGACCGCCCCGGCGCTCGACCTGACCGTCCTCCTCAACGGCTTCAAGCCGCTCTTCGAAGCGCTCAGCCCCGAAGAGGTCAACCAGCTGTCCTACGAAATCATCCAGGTGCTGCAGGGCGAAGGCGCGACGCTGGAGAGCCTGCTTTCCCACACCGGCTCGCTGACCACCACGCTCGCCGCCCACGACGACACCATCGGCGAGGTCATCGACAACCTCAACGACATCCTCAAAACCGTCGCCGACCGCGACGACGAGCTGGACACGTCCATCGCGCGGCTGCAGGAGTTCGTCTCCGGGCTCGCCGACGACCGCGACGCGCTCGGCGAAGCCGTCGTGTCCATCGGCACGCTCGCCGGCAAGACCAGCCAGCTCGTCGAGGACGCGCGCCCGGCGCTCGCCGACGACGTCTCCGCGCTCCAGACGCTCGCCTCCACCCTCAACGCCAACAGCGACGTGCTCGAAACCACGCTGGAGCGGCTGCCCACGACCTACTCGCAGCTGACCACCACCGGCTCCCACGGCTCCTGGTTCAACTTCTACCTGTGCGACTTCGACGCAGACATCTCCCTGGGGGACTACACCCTCAACCCGGTGGGAGTGCACTCCCCGCAGCCGCGTTGCACGCAAACCGGAGGCGAGTGATGGCAGAAGCCGAAAGCCGCGACGAGGAGACCGAAGCCGCCGCGTCCAAGCCGCGCCGCTCGCGCGGCCTGCGCAAGTCGCGCGGCAGCGGCGGCAAACCCAAGCCCCGCAACGTCAAACGCCTCGGCGCGGTCACGCTGGTGATCGCCATCGTCGCCGTGCTCGGCGCCTTCCAGCTGGAAAATCTGACGCTGCTGGCCGGCGGCAACAGCTACAGCGCCCAGCTGGGCAACGCCTCCGGCCTCACGCCCGGCACCGAGGTGCGCGTCGCCGGGGTGAAGGTCGGCAAGATCACCGCGGTGGACCTGGCCGGCCTCGGCACCAAAAAACCCCACGTGTCCGTGGACTTCCGCATCGACGGCGAAGTGGACCTCGGCGACCAGACCAGCGCAAGCGTCCGGCTGAAAACCGTGCTGGGGCAGCGCTTCCTCGCCCTTGAGCCGGCCGGCGACGGATCGCTGAAGGACGACACGATCCCGTTGTCGCGCACCGCGACCCCGCTCGACGTCGTCGACGCCGTCGACCAGCTCGCCGAGACCGTCGGCGAGATCGACTCCGAACAGCTCGGCACGGCGCTCGGCGTGCTCACCGAGACCTTCGCCGACACGCCCGAACACGTCGGCGACTCCCTCGAAGGGCTCGCGGACCTGTCGGACGCCGTCGCCTCGCGCGACGAAGAGCTCGGAGAACTGCTCGAAAGCGCCAACACGGTCACCGACGTCCTCGCCGAACGCGACGACGAGTTCACCAAGCTCGTCTCCGACGGCAACAAGCTGCTCGAGGAAGTCCAAGACCGCGCCGACGCCATCAGCGACCTGCTGACGTCGACGACGAGCCTCTCGGAACAGCTGCAGGGCCTCGTCGACGATCAGGACGACCAGCTCGCTCCGGCGCTCGAAGAGCTGTCCGACGTCGTGGCGCTGTTGGAGAAGAACCAGGAGAACCTGGAAGACACCCTGACCAACGCGGGGCCGTTCATCCAGGCCTTCACCAACGTCTTGAGCAACGGCCGCTGGTTCGACTCCTACATCGACGGCCTGTTGCAGCCTTACGAAGTGGGGGTGAACTGAGTGAAACGTCTGGCGCGCAGCCGGCTCGCCGTCGCGGCGGCCGCGCTGATCCTCATAGCCGCCGGGTTCGGCGTCTGGCAGGCCCTCGCCGGCGGCGGCAAACACGTCGTCGCCGAGTTCAGTCGAGCCGTCGGCGTCTACGTCGGTTCGGACGTGCGAGTGCTCGGAGTGAGCGTCGGCGAGGTGACCGAGGTCAAGCCCACCGGCGAAACCGTCACCGTTTCGATGACCGTCGACGACGAATACGACATCCCGGCCGAGGCCACCGCCATGGTGATCCCGCCGAGCGTCGTCGCCGACCGCTACATCGAATTCACCCCGGCGTACACCGGCGGCCAACTCATGGAAGACGGCGCCGAACTCGGCGTCGACCGCACCGTGGTGCCCATGGAGCTCGACGAGGTCTACGAGAACCTCAACGAGTTCGCCGACGTGCTCGGCGACGAAGAGTCCCTCGGCGAGGCGATCGAAGTCGCCAGGGAAAACCTGGAAGGCAACGGCGAACAGCTCGGCGAGTCCCTCGACAGCCTCGCCGAGGTCGCCGAGGTCCTCGACAGCCACTCCGACGACCTGTGGGGCACCGTCGACAACCTCGCCGAGTTCACCGAGGCGCTCGTGGACTCCGACGCCCAGGTCCAGCTGTTCAACGACCAGCTCGCCGACGTGTCCACGCAGCTTTCCGACGAGCGCGACAACCTCAGCGAGGCGCTCAGCGAGCTGACGATCGCGCTGTCCGACGTCAGCGGATTCATCGACGAAAACGCCGACCTGCTCGTCGAAAACGTCGAACAGCTCTCCGACCTGTCGGCGGTCTTCGCCCGGCAGCAGGAAGCCCTCATCAACATCCTGGACTACGCCCCGGTGGCGCTGACCAACCTGGACCTCGCCTACAACTCCCGCTCCGGAACGCTCGACACCCGCGACGACTTGATGGGCAAGTACGACCCGGCCAGCTTCCTGTGCGCCCAGCTGGTGAACGTGGTG
>JBOGDN010000287.1:0-2111 GCA_050742995.1 Stackebrandtia sp.
CCGCAGGAGCCTTCACAGGGTCATCGAGCTCCGTTCAGGCGCTTCTTGATTCGTCCCCACGGCTTGAACACCGCGAGCGTCATCGCGAACAGCAGCGCCGAAGGCGCGACGACGACCGGGTAGATCAGGCCCGTCTCCATGACCGGGACCGCTTCTCCCGCCGAGGCCTCTGAGGCCAGTGCGACGACCTCGGGCCGCAGCGCGAACAGGACCAGCGCGACAAGCACCATGTTCAGCGCCAGCTTCACGGCCACCCACCAGTACCGCATCAGGCCGTACTTGGTGCCCATCCCCAGCAGCACGCCGCTGAGAAGGGTCGCCAGGCCCGCGACGAACAGCGGCCAGGTCGCGATCAACTCGAGCACCTGGTAGGACAGGGCCCAGGTTTCGGCGTCGTCAGACAGCATCGCGGCGCCGACGACGATCCCCTTTGTCACGTCGATTCCGACCCACGCGCCCGCCGCGACTATATGGACGAGCAGGGTGAGCTTTCGTCCCCGGGCGCTCAGCCGCCACGGCCGCGTCTCGACCGCCGCAAAACCAGTCATCGCACGACTCCTTTCTACTGTGTTCATGAGTTCGGATCAGGCGTCGCGGCGGGAGGCGGTGAAGCCGGCCAGCACCGCGAAGGCGACGATGTAGGCGACGAGCAGCCAGGCCGCCTCGGTTCCGGTGAGGAAGCTGTTGACCGCGGGCGCGCCGCCCGGCTGTGACACGTCCGGAGCGCCGAGGGCGCCGGCGAGCGAACCGGCGGCGGTTCCGGGCATGACGTGGACGACCGCTTCGAACGGCCCGAGCAGACCGGCGACGCCGCGCAGCAGGTTCTCCACCACGACGACCCACACCAGTCCCAGGCCGACGGCCACGGAGGGCCCCTTGGCGATGATGCCGACGGCGGCGCCGACCATGGACCACATCATGGCGATCAGCAGCGCCCCGCCGAAGCTCTTGGCGAGCGCGTCAAGGTCGGGCCAGGCGAAACTCTGCGACTCCACGGCCGTCACGACGGCGCCGGCGCCCAGGTTGACGACCGTCGTCAGCGCGACGAAGACGACAAGCAGCGCGGCAAGGGCCGTCGCGGTTCCGGCCAGCGCCTTCTGGCGTCCGTTGCCTTGAGTGAAAACGGTCTTCCAGGTGTTCCAGCCGTAGCCGCTTCCGGTGGCCACGGCCGCCAAGGTGAGCACCAGGGCGCCGCCGAACATGGGCAGTCCGGTGACCATCGTGACGGGCGCGCCGGTCGACGACAGCTGGGTCAGCAGCGCCTCGGCGGCGCGGTCGTTCCCGGCGTCGACGAGATCGCGGTAGGTGAGGTAGTTGAGGACGTAGCCGAAACCGACGTTGAGGGCTAGCCACACGCCGAAGACGATCCACGTCACGGGCCATTTGCTCAGGCGCAGCAGCTCTGCGCGTGCGCTGGCGATCATCGGGACTCCTTTCCGGACGCCGCGACGGCGGCCGGCTCGTTCGACGAGGTCATTTCGAAAAAGACCTGCTCCAAGGTGCGTTCGGACATGCGGATCTCGTAGACGTTCACGCCCGCGGCGACGAGCGCCCGAGCGACGTCGGGCGCGCGCTCGGCGTCGACGTCCACGTGCAGCTCGGCGCGCGGCTCGCCGCTGGGCGACTGCCGCACCTCGACGTCGCCGAAGGCGGCCTCGACCGCCCGCACGGCCTGGGCGATCGGCTCGGCGCGCACCAGCAGCGAGCTGGCGCCGCGCAGTTCGGCGACCGTGCTCTCGGTGAGCAGCCGGCCGTCGGAGATGACGCCGACGCGGTCGCAGATCTGCTGCACCTCGCCGAGCAGGTGGCTGGACAGCAGCACGGTCTGTCCGCTTGCGGCGAGCCGGCGCACCAGCTCGCGCATGTCGGCCATGCCGGCGGGGTCGAGGCCGTTCGTCGGCTCGTCCAGGATCAGCAGCTCCGGCTCTCCGAGCAGCGCCGCGGCCACCCCGAGTCGCTGCTTCATGCCAAGCGAGTAGGACTTGACCTTGTCGCCGCCGCGGTCGCTCAAGCCGACCTGCTCCAGCGCCTGATCGACGTCGGCGTCGCCGAGTCGCTTGTATCGGGCGAGCACCCGCAGGTTGTCGCGCCCGCACAGGTACGGGTACATG